>CAYOPA010000613.1:0-2872 GCA_964405625.1 uncultured Bryobacterales bacterium | reverse complement strand
CTTCCTCTCGAACCGGGCGCGTTCTACGTGATGGATCGCGGTTACGTCGATTTCCCCTCGGGGGACACTTGAAAACCGGCCAATGGGGGACGCCTCAAAACCGGCCAATGGAACTAGGCAGGACAGGGTAGTTATAACCCACGACGGCCACTGGCTGCAATGAAAAACTTCTCGAACTTACGGCATCGTCAGTCAGCTATACTGTCGGCACCTGGGCGGAGGATATGGCTCCGCAGGGATGCGACCAGAGCGCCGACCCAGCGGCCGGAATGCGTGGGCGGCCGCTGAGCCGCCTCCGCGGCATTCTGGCGAGAATGCGATAAATCCCCGGAGCGCGAGGGTGGAGCCCTCGCATCCATCAAAGCTCCGCTTCCTGATTCGTCTTCAGTCGGTCGCCGCGGTCTTGGTGCGCCAGCTCTTCGGTCCGCATTTGAGGACATGTCCGTGATGGAGCAGCCGATCCAGCATGGCGCCGACGGCCGCGACATCGGCCAGTAGCTTGCCCCAGTCGTCAACCGGCCGGTTCGACGTCAGCAATGTGCTGGCGCGTTCGTAGCGGCGCATGACGATCTCCAGCAGATCCTCGGCGGCAGTCTGCGGCAGCCTACGCATGCCGAAGTCATCGATGATCAGCAGCGCCACGCTGGAGATCGACTCCATGTATTGCTTGCGCGTGCCGTCGAGGGTAGCCTCGGCAACTTCTTCGAGCAAGATGTGGGTCTCGCGATAGAGCACCTTGTGGCCTTGCAGAATGGCCGCCTGGCCGATGGCCTGCGCCAAGTGACTCTTGCCCGTGCCGCCCGGCCCGAGAAACAAGGCGTCCTCGCGGCGATCAATGAAAGTGCCTGTGGCGAGGTCGAAGACCATACTGCGATTCAGCTTCGGATTAAAAGTGAAGTCGAAGTTGTCGAGGGTCTTGTTGGGATCGCGGAAGGCGGCGAGTTTGCGCCGCCGGTCCAGGAGCCGATCGGAGCGCCGGGTCAGTTCGTCGGAGACGAGTGTGGCCAGCAGATCGATCGGCGCCATGGGTTCGGCTTGCGCTTGCCGGAGGCGCGTTTCCAGCACAGCGGCCATGCCGCCGAGCCGCAGTTGGCGCAGACTGCTCTGCAGTTCGATGAGATTCATTCGTGGTTCTCCTGGGTCTTGCTGTCGATGAGGTCGCGGTACAAAGTCAGTTGGCGGATGATGGGATCCACTTGGCGCAGCGTGAGTTGTGGGCGGCGCTCGAGCCAGCGGCGGACGAAGCGATAGGGATTGGCGGGAAGGCCGGATTCCAACGCGGCAGCACAGGCATCATCGGTGATCGCGGCGCCATATTTGCGCGCTAAGCCGGTCAAGCCCATGATGCGGCGAATGGACTCGGGACCATCTCTCCGGTGCGTCTGTTCGGCGAGTGCGCCGAGGTGCGCGCCGATCTTGCCGCAGCGTGCGAGCAGTTGCTCGGTCGAGCGCGGCGTCTTAGCGGGCTTGTCTTGATCCGGAATGCGATAGCCGCCACGCTCCTGCCGCCGGTGTTCGCGCAAGAGTTGTCCGGTGCGCGGATCCAGCACACGCACCAGTTGACCGTCCCACTGCACTTTAACGCTTCGCCCAATCCAGCCCGGCGGGGTGCTGTAGTAGGCCGCTTCGACTTCGACGCAGCCATCGAGGTTCACTCGGCGCTCGCCAAACTGATAATGCCGGAAGGGTTCTAATGGCAGCGGCAACAGCGATGGCTTCTCTTCGGCGAACATCGCGGCCACCTGACGTTTCGTAGTGCCGTGGATGCGCGTGTCGGCCCACTTGGTTTCCCAGCGGTCCAGATAGGTTTGCGCTTGTTCCAGACTTTCAAAGCGCTGCCCCTTCAGCGGCGTGTTCTTGGCGTGCCCGACGCTACGCTCGACCTTGCCTTTGCGATCCGGATCGGCGACGCGGCAAGGCAGTGCGACGGCGCCGTAGTGAGCGAGCACGTCGCGATACAGCGGGTTCAAGGCGGGATCGTAGATGTCGGGTTTGAGAACGCCTTCGCCGAGGTTGTCGAGCACGACCGTGCGGGTGACACCGCCCAAACGGCGGAAGGCTTGCTCGTGGAGTTCGGCCCAGGTGCGCGTGCTGGAGTGGAAGGCGAGCAGGCGGACGGCTTTGCGGCTGTAGCCGAGCGTGAGCACGAACAGGCGTGTGCGCCGATAGCGGCCAGTGCGCGGATCTCGCACCATCGGGCCGGTGCCGTAATCGACTTGCGCTTCCTCGCCGGGCGGCGTGACGATGACCGGGCAGGCCTGCTGTGCCGGCTGTCCGCGCAACTGCCGGACGAAGCGCTTGACGCTCTGGTAACGGCCTGTGAAGCCGTGGTCATCGACTAAATCCTGGTAGATGGCTTTGGCGTTCCGGCCCTTGCTGAGCGACAGGTCGATGAAGTCGAAGTAGGGCTCGCAGGCGCTGGCCGACGGGCTGCGGGCGGGCGCCAAGGGCGGGCCGGGGTCGGGGGACACCTCGTTGGCCGGTTTTGAATCGGGCGTGGCCGGATGGACCTCCGGGTCGGGGGACACCTCATTGGCCGGTTTAGCCGGCGGCGTACGCCGGCCCCAACCTCCGGGAGCACGGATGGCCACACCCGCGGCTTTGAGGTAGGCTCCGGCGGTCTCTCGCCGGATACCGGTTTCCTGCTGGATGCGCCGCAACGGCCAGCCCAGGCGGCCCAGCGCGATGACTTGCTGCCGCTTATCTTCGCTCAAGACATTGCTCACCCGATGGAGGGTAGCCCTCCATCGCCTCAATGTCCTGCCCGATTTCTATTGGCCGGTTTTCAGCCGTCCCTCATTGGCCGGTTTTCGGTGTCCCCCGAGGGTTTCTCGAACACGAACACCCCTCGGCGGCCCGCAGCCTGCGCGAA
>CAYOPA010000612.1:0-2877 GCA_964405625.1 uncultured Bryobacterales bacterium | reverse complement strand
GCGTTGGTGGCGTAACTCAGATCAACCAGCCTCCGGTGAACCCGGGGCGGTTCAGGGCGGTTGGAACCTCACACGGCGCAGCTTCGACCGCCGATTTGCTGTTGGGAGCGGACGAACCCCTTGCATTCCTCTACAATCACTCCACCACCGCCATGACCCGCCGCAACCTCCTCTCTCGCGCCGCTTTCCTGCCCGCGCTTGTCGCCGCTCGCTGCGCCAACAGCCCCAAGCCGCCGCCGCGCATCCTGCTGCGCAGTTCCTGGCAGAGCGTCAACATCGGCGACATCGGCCACACCCCCGGCGCGCTCGCGCTGCTCGAAAAGCATTTCCCCGAGGCCGAGGTCACCCTTTGGCCTCGCGGGCTCGGTGAGAGCTCCCGTGAGCTGTTGCTGCAAGGCTATCCGCGCCTGAAGATTGCTCAAGGGGAGGTTGGCGCCGATGGCGCGCCCACCACGCCCGAGCTCGCTCAAGCCTGGGCGGAGACCGACCTCTACCTCAACGGCTCCGGCTCCGGTTTCCCCGGACGCACCGACGCGCTCGCCTTCCGCAAGGCCACCGGCAAGCCGCTCGGCGTCTTCGGCGTCAGCACCGATCCCGTCAACGGCTTCGGCCCCGGCCGCGAGCCCGAGGGCGGCACGCTCAACGAGACCCGCGCCAAGGCCGAGCGCCTGCCGCCCGATCATCTCGACGACGATACGCGCTACGTCATCGACCGCGCGGCCTTTTTCTTCTGCCGCGACACGATCTCCCGCGACTACCTGCGCTCGCAGCAGGTCAAGACCCCCATCGTCGAATTCGGCCCCGACGCCCAGCTCGGCATGACGCTGCGCGATGACGCGACGGGCTTCGCCTACCTGGAGCGCAACGGCTTGGAGGAAGGCAAGTTCATCTGCGTCATCCCCCGGCTGCGCTATACGCCCTACTACCGCATCCGCAACATCCCTCGCGTGCCCGACGACGACGTCAAGGACGCCATCAACGACCGCACCACCGAGCAGGACCACGCCAGACTGCGCGACATGATCATCCGCTACGTCCGCGAGACCGGCAACAAGGTGCTGGCCTGCGCCGAGATGACCTACCAGGTCGAGATGGCCAAGGAAGTCCTGGTGGACCCGCTACCGGAAGAGATCAAGCCGAATGTCGTGTGGCGGGATTCGTTCTGGCTGCCGGACGAAGCGGCGTCGGTCTACGCCAAGGCGCTGGCGGTGGTCAGCGTGGAGTGCCATTCGCCGCTCATCGCGCTGCACAACGGCACGCCGACGTTCCATGTCCGCCAACCCACCGACACCTGCAAGGGGCAGATGTACCGCGACTTCGGCGCGAACGACTGGTTTTTTGAGGTGGACGAGACGAGCGGGGACGAGCTGTGGTCGCGGCTGGCGACGATACATCAAGACCCCGGCAAGGCGAAGGCCCAGGTGCGCTCCATCATGGACGGGGTGGAGAAGCTCCAGGCCCGCATGGTGGAAGCCGTGCGCGAAGCCTGCGGCGCCTGAATCAGATAGCGGGCCGCCAAAGAGCCGATGGCCCTCCGGCGACCCGCTATCGGGTTACTTCAGGTCGAAACGGTCCAGGTCCATCACCTTCGACCACGCGCTCGCGAAGTCGCGTACCAGCTTCTCCTGCCCGCCCGCCGCGGCGTAGACTTCCGCGATGGAGCGCAGCTCGGCGCTTGAGCCGAACGCCAAGTCAACAGGCGTCGCCGTCCACTTGACCTTGTTGTTTGCGCGGTCACGTCCTTCGTAGACGCCCTCGGACTTCGACGACTTCTCCCACTTAACGGACATATCAAGCAGGTTCACGAAGAAGTCATTGCTCAACGCGCCCGGCTTGCTGGTGAACACGCCATGGGCCGCCTGTCCGGTGTTGGCGTTCAGCGCCCGCATGCCGCCGACCAGAACGGTCATTTCCGGGACGCTGAGGTTCAACATGCTCGCCTTGTCGATCAGAGCGATTACGGGAGACAGACGCTGACGGCTCGAGTAGTAGTTGCGGAAACCGTCCGCGGTCGGCTCGAGCACGGCGAAGGACTCCGCGTCCGTCTGCGCCGCCGTGGCGTCCGTGCGCCCAGGATGGAAGGGGACCGTGACGGTGTGCCCGGCGTCTTTGGCCGCCTTTTCGACCGCGGCGACGCCGCCCAGCACGATCAGGTCAGCCATCGAGACCTTTTTGCCGCCGGACGCCGACCGGTTGAAGTTCTTCTGGACATCCTCCATTTTCTTGAGGACCTTGGCGAGCTCGCGCGGGTTGTTGGCTTCCCAATCCTTCTGCGGCGCGAGGCGAATGCGGGCGCCGTTGGCGCCGCCGCGCATGTCCGTGCCGCGGAACGAGGCCGCCGACGCCCAAGCCGTCCGGACCAGCTCGGGAACGGTCAGGCCGGACGCGAGGATCTTGGACTTCAGACCGGTCACGTCGTTGGCGTCGACCAGCGGATGATTCACTCCCGGAATTGGGTCCTGCCAGATAAGGGCTTCGCTCGGGACTTCCTTGCCGAGGTAGCGTGAGCGCGGGCCCATGTCGCGGTGGGTGAGCTTGAACCAGGCCTTGGCGAAGGCGAGCTCGAACTCCTTCGGGTTCTCCTTGAAGCGCATCGCAATCTTGCGATAAGCCGGATCTTCCTTCAGGGCGAGGTCGGTGGTGAACATGATCGGCGCGTGGCGCTTGGTTTGATCGTGCGCATCGGGAACGAGGCTGGCCGCCTGCCCGTCCGCGGGAATCCACTGTGTGGCGCCCGCGGGGCTCTTGGTCTGCACCCACTCATACTTGAAGAGGTTGTCGAGGTATTGGGTGCTCCACCAGGCCGGAGTGGCCGACCAGGCACCTTCCAGGCCGCTGGTGACGGTGTCCTCGGCATTGCCTTTTCCGCACTTGTTC
>CAYOPA010000611.1:0-2878 GCA_964405625.1 uncultured Bryobacterales bacterium | reverse complement strand
GCCAATCTCGAAGCGCTCGCCGCGGAGTATCGGCAAGGGCTTGCCCTCGTCAACCCGCGCGACCGCAAGTGTGGCTACTGCGATGTGACGCCGCTGTGCCGCATCCACGAGGCCGGTCTCGCTACGGACGATGAGGATGAGGAGGGCGGCGAAGAATGAGCGTCGCGGACCAAGCGCAACGGAGTGCGGCGCTCGAAACAGACCGCTCCTTTCTGGTCCGCGCCCCGGCGGGATCGGGCAAGACCGAGCTGTTGATCCAGCGCTATCTGGCGCTGCTGGCCCGCGCTTCGCGGCCTGAATCCGTCGTCGCGATCACCTTCACCCGCAAGGCGGCCGCCGAGATGGGTCGCCGCGTAATGGACGCGCTGGCGCGGGCGCGGGCGCTCCGGCCGGAGAAGCCGCACGAGGCGGCCACCTGGGACCTGGCGCGGGCGGCGCTGCTGCGCGACCGAGCGGAAGGCTGGGGTCTGGCGGAGAACCCGCGCCGGTTCGCCATCCGGACGTTTGATGCGTTGTGGGCCTCGATTGCCGGCCGGGCGCCGTGGGTTTCGCGTTTGGGACCGACCGCGGCGCCGGTCGATGACGCCTCCGAGCTATACGCCGAAGCGGCCCGGCGGACGGTGGATCGGCTGGAGGAGGACCGCTTCGGCGATTGGTTGGAGACGCTGCTGCTGCACGTGGACAACGACCAGCGTAAGCTGGCCGAATTGCTCCAGGACCTACTGAACAACCGCGACCAGTGGCTGCGACACCTAGCTACGGGGAGAGAGCCCGCGGAGTTGCGCGCCGAGGGCGAGCGGGCGCTGGCGGCGATGATCCTGGCGGCGCTGCGACGGGCGAGGGACCTGGCGCCGCCGGGATTCCTGGAAGAGGCGGTTGGGCTCGCGGCATTTGCCGCCGAGAATCTCAAGGCTGATGGTCAACCGCACGACATTCGGGCCTGCGAGGGAATGGAGGCCGCGCCGCCCGTCGATGTCGACTGTCTGCTTCAGTGGCGCGGCCTGGCCGCGCTGGTCGTCAAGCAGGATGGCGGGCGCTACGCGGCTTCGGCGCACGGCGTCACGAAGCGGACCGGGTTCCCGCGAAAGGGCGCGGCAAAGGATCGGATGATTGAGCTGCTGGCGTCGCTGGAGGAGGACGGGCCGTTTGTCGCCGCTCTCCACGCCTTGCGCAAGCTGCCTCCGGCGCGTTACGACGACGCGCAGTGGGCGGTCGCCGAGGCGTTGGTTGAAGTTCTGCCGGTCGCGGCGGCACAGCTATGGCTGGTCTTCAAGGAGCGCAGTCAGGCGGACTTCGCCGAGCTCGCGGCGGGCGCGGCCAAGGCGCTCGGCGGCGAGGACGACCCCACCGATTTGGCTTTCTCGCTCGATGCCGCCATCGAGCACTTGCTGGTGGACGAGTTTCAGGACACCTCCTACACGCAACTGCGTTTGCTGCGGCAACTGACCGCCGGCTGGACGCCCGGCGACGGCCGCACGCTGTTCCTGGTCGGCGATCCGATGCAGTCCATTTACCGCTTTCGCGAAGCCGAGGTGCGCAACTTTCTCGATGCCGAGCGGACGGGCCGGTTGGGCGGCGTAGAGCTCGAAATGCTGACCCTGCAGGCGAACTTCCGCTCTCGAAGCAACATCGTCGATTGGGTGAACGCGGCCTTCACTCGGATTCTCGTCGGCGGGACTGATCCGGCGCGGGGCGCGGTGTCGTTTTCCCGATCCGAGTGCGCGGTCAGCGGCGAGCCCGGGCCTGTCATCGGCCTCCATCCGTACTTGGTCGACAAGGGCGACCGCGAGGCGTCCGTCCGCCATGAGGCGCGAGAGGTAGTGGAGATCGTGCGGCAAGCTCGCGAGCGCGCCCCCGAGGAGACGGTCGCCGTGCTGGTGCGGACGCGTTCCGGCCTGGGCGGGATTCTGCGGGCGTTTGAGGCGGGCGGGATTCGCTACCAGGCCGTCGACATCGATTCGCTTTCGAGCTCCGTGGCCGTTCAGGATTTGCTGTCGCTGACGGCGGCGCTGCTGCACCCGGCGGACCGGCTCGCTTGGCTGGCCGTGCTGCGCGCGCCGTGGTGCGGGCTGACGTTGAACGAGCTGCATGCGCTGTGCGGCGCGCGAGCCGACGAGACCGTCTGGGACGCGGTGTGCGACGCCGAACGAACGGCGCTGCTGCCGGCCGATGCCCGGCTAAGGTTGGAACGGCTGCGCGAGGCGGTGGAGGCGCCGCGGCCGCTCACCCTGCGGGCCTGGGTGGAGGGCGTCTGGCTGGCGATCGGGGGCCCGGCGGCGACCAGGGGAGGCGCCGACCTCGACAACGCCGAAACCTATTTCGACCTGCTCGACGAGCTCGACGAGGGCCGTGACTGTGACCTGGAGCTGCTGCGGGACCGCGTGGGCAAGCTCCATGCGGCCCCGGACCCAGGGGCCGGCGCGGGCGTCCAGGTGATGACGATCCACAAGGCAAAGGGCTTGCAGTTTGACACGGTGATCGTTCCAGACCTTGGGCGCAAGCCGAGAAACTCTCCGCCCAAGCTGCTGAGCTGGATGGAAGTTCCCGACGGCGACGGGCTGAGCCTGCTGCTGGCGCCGTCGCGGTCCGCCGCGGTTGCGAACGATCCGATCCACGATGCGATTCGGGACATCGAGAAGACCTTGGAGGAGAACGAGGCGCGGCGGCTGCTGTACGTGGCGACGACGCGGGCCAAGCGCGAGCTGCATCTGCTGGGCGGCGTCGAGGCTAGTGAGAAGACGGAGACGATTTCGGCGGCAAAGGGCTCGCTGCTGAGCTTGCTTTGGCCCGCTGTTGAAAGCGAGGTCGCTACGGCGCTTCAGGCGGTTGAAGTCCCGGAAGGCGCCGAGACGGGCGCCGCGCGAAGCCTGCGGCGACT
>CAYOPA010000610.1:0-2898 GCA_964405625.1 uncultured Bryobacterales bacterium | reverse complement strand
AGCCGCATCGGGTTGGAGCTCGTCGATCGTGCGCTCCAGCTCCTCCGCCTGGGGCTTGAGCCGGGCCAACCTGTCCAGGATGACAGCGCGGTCCTGGCGGAACGCGGCCAGCCTCTCGGCCGCATTCTGGGGCAGCAGGCGAACTTCGCCAATGACCGCGCGCTCTCGGACGGCTTGGCGTCGCGCCTGTAGGCGCGGCGCCACCCCCCGCACGCGCTCCAGCTTGGTGCGGCGGCCTTCCAACCGGCTCTGTTCGGCTTTCGCCGTCTCCAGGGCGTCGCCGGCCTGCTGCAACGCGTCCGCCGCCGCCTGCCAATCCCTGGCCTGCGCGGTCGCCGCTCTCCTCTCTTTTTCCGCCGCTTCGAGGACATCCGCGAGCCGGTGGTACTCCACGTTCTTCGACTTGCGCGGCGTCCACAGCTCCTTGGCTTCCTCCTCCAGCTTCCGGCGGGCCTCGTGCAGCCCGCTCAACCCGGCCGCCGCCGCGAACAGCGTCTCCGCTGCGTCGTCCTTGCCCTGCAGAATCTCTTCACCGCCAGCCCGCAGCCGCTCGTGACTGAGTGCGAACATGCGCTCATAGAAGGCGCGGTCGCCGCCGAGCAGGCCTTCGAGGAGGGAGTCCGGCGCCGGCTCATCGGCGATGTCCCGCAGTGTGCCCTTATTGCCCTTGCGCCGCGTCAGCACCAAGACCCGGCCGCCGCCCTCGACCACCGCGCCCAGCCGCATACGTTTGTAGTCATGCTGGAAATTCAGCGTTGTCTGGCCCGGAATCCCGTGCAGGAAGTCCGCCGCACCCGACCGCAACGTGGACTTGCCCGCCTCATTCGGCCCATAGATCAAATGCAGATCCGGCAACCCGTCCGGAAAATCCAGCGAAACATCCGTGAACTTCACGTAAGCGAGCAGATCGAGGCGTCGAAATCGCATGGCGGCGTTCCCCGGGGCGTTCTAGCCCTCGGCCTCCTCCAGTCGCGCCAGCAGCGCCGGAGCCGCTTCGTCAATCAACTCTCTCCATCGGTCTTCGGCAACAACCTTCAGCTCCTCGGACTCCCGCACGTCGGGGACCACGCTGTTCCGGAATTTGGTCAAGTCATCGCGCAGCCCCTCCAAAAAACCCTCGTCCGAGGCCGCCTCGCCAAAGAGCTCTTCCAACTCCGCCAACGCGTCCGAACGTCTCTGCCGCTCGGCCGCGTCGAGCGCCGGGACCGTCCGTACGCGAACCTTCTCGATCCAGACCGCGTCGTCGCCGAGCGCGTTGGCGTGGGCCAGAATCTCCTGGCGCACCAGCCCCTCCCGCCCGGCCAAAGCCCCATGGGCCGCCGTCTTACCCGTCAACTCCACACGAACGGCGGCGGGCAACCCGTCGGCATCGTCGTCAATGAGCTTTTCCAGCGCCCGCCGCGCCAAGTCCAAGGCGCCGTCAAAATCCTCCGCCCCGCTAACATCCGCCTCCAGCCGATGCCAGCGCAGCACGTCGGTGCAACGGCGCTCCAAGCTGACCGCCTCATCGCCCGAAACCTCCACCAGGGCGACCCCGCGCGGACCCGTCTCGCGAATATGGCGGCCCTGCGGGTTGCCCGGAAAGACGATATACGGCGCCTCGCTGACAACCCGGCGCTCATGCACATGGCCCAGCGCCCAATACTGGTAGCCCTTGGCCCGCAGCTCCGCCGCCGAGCACGGCGCGTACCTCGCGTGCTGCGTGTTGCCGTCGAGCGAAGTGTGCAGCACGCCGATGTTGAACCAGCCCGACACCGGCTCGGGATAGCCGGAGACCAGGTTCTCTTCCTCGGCGCGCTGGGCGAAGCTGCGACCGTGCAAGGCGACTTGGAGCTCGTCGATGCGAAACGTCTCGGCTTTCCCCGGCGAGAATTTGTGGACGTTGTCGGGCAACCGCAGCGCCCTCGTCATGACGCTCGCGGCGTCATGGTTGCCGCCAATGAGGTAAACCGGTATGCCTTTCTCGCGCAGATGGCCCATTTGCTTCGAAAAATATAGACCCGTGTTGTAGTCTCTCCAGTCGCCGTCATAGAGGTCTCCGGCGATGACCACGAAAGCGACCTCCTCATCGATCGCCAAGTTGACCACATTGACAAAAGCTTCCCGCGTGGCCGCCCGCAGCCGCTCCGCCGGCGCTTCCTCATAGGCCGCCAAGCCCACCAGCGGGCTGTCGAGATGAATATCCGCCGCGTGCAAAAACTTAAAGCTCACCGCGCCGCCCCCGTCGCCAAGCCCGCTTCATATTCGCGCCACGCTCCCATGAGCGGAAAGTACAAGCCCACGCGAACCGGTCGCCCCGGGTCCAAGCTCTCCAGCAGCTCCCGATACTCGCGCATCTGCCCGCGATATCGCTCCAGCTCGTTGTCGAGAAAGGCCTCCAGGCCGCCGCCGGTGTGGCTGCTGGTCTTGAAATCCACGATCCAGCGTACGCCGTCCGCATCGACAAAGGTGCGGTCGATGCGGCGCTCGACCAGCCGGTCGCCGACCATGCCGGCGACGGCGAGCTCGCCCTGGGCCTGCTGATGAGACGACGCGAGCGCCCAACGGCCCCGCTCATCCTCGACCGTCCGCCGCAACGCCTCTTCAACCTGATCCGCGCAACGAGACAGATCCTCAGGGCCCACGCCCAGCGCCCGCAGCTCGGTCTCCAGCCGCGGCCGCTCCCTCACCACCCGCGAGGCGTCCCAGGCGTCAAGCCCGTCGCGGGCGATTCCCGCCAGGGCGTCATGCACAACCGTTCCCACATGCCGCGCCAGCCGGCCCGCCCAGTGGAAGCTGATGTCCAGCTCGCGGCCGGTGTCGGGCGCGGCGGGTCGGGCCGGCGCGACGGCGGCGGCCGGCAGAGGCGGCGGTCGCCAGTCGGCGGGCAGTCGCCGCAGGCTTCGCGCGGCGCCCGTC
>CAYOPA010000609.1:0-2899 GCA_964405625.1 uncultured Bryobacterales bacterium | reverse complement strand
CGGCGCGGGCACCACGCGCCACCTGAACTACGCGCCCTATCTCGACTATCGCCCGTTGCAGGCGGGCGAACCCGGTGTTGCCGAGATCCTGGCGCGGCCGGAATGCCGGTGGATCACCAAGGACCTGGAAGCCAGGGCGCAGGCCCACGCCGTCACCCGTGTCGTGCCGGAGCACGTGGGGGAGGTGCGCGACCGCAAGCTGGCGCTTCTCGACAAGACCGAGGCCGCCGTCAAGGACCGGTTGACCAAGGAGATCAATTACTGGGATTTCCGGGCCGAGCAGTTGAAGGCGCAGGAGCAGGCGGGGAAGGCGGTGGCGCGGCTCAATTCCGGCGAGGCGCGGAAGCGCGCTGACGTCCTGCAATCTCGCCTCGAAAAGCGCATGGAGGAGATCAAGCGCGAGCGCCAGATCGCGCCGCTGCCGCCGGTCGTGCTGGGCGGGCTCCTCGTCGTGCCGGCGGGGCTCCTCGCCGCCATGAGCGGCCGGGCGATCACGGCGGTCGCATCGCCGGTCGACACCCAGGCCGCCGCCGCGCGGGCGCGGGCGATCATCATGGAGGTCGAACGCGGCCTCGGCTTCGAGCCCGTTGACCGGGAACTGGACAAGCTCGGCTACGACATCGAGAGCCGCGTTCCCGGCACCGGTCGGCTGCGCTTCATCGAGGTCAAGGGGCGCATTTCCGGTGCGGCGACCATCACCGTCACCCGCAACGAGATCCTCTATTCGCTCAACAAGCCGGAGGATTTCATCCTGGCGATCGTCGAGTTCCTCGACAGCGGAAACCACAGGGTCCACTACATTCGTCAGCCGTTCCAACGCGAGCCGGATTTCCATGCGGCGAGCGTCAACTACAACTTCGCCGAGCTTCTCGCGCGAGCGGAGGTGCCGTCGTGAGGGCTTGGATAAAAGCAGCGCTCCTCTCGGGGCATTGGACCGGCGATGCTATCGCCGGCGGGGTGAATACCCCGGTAGGACGAAGCGTACGTGGCCTCCCGGGCCGTCGCAAGGTTTGCGGGCTCTTAACATGCTGACCCAACTCAAGATCCGCAATTTCAAGCTATTCGACGACGTCGAACTTGAGCTCGGTGACCGCGTGGTCCTGGTCGGGCCCAACAATGCGGGCAAGACCACGGCACTCCAGGCGCTCGCGCTGTGGGACATCGGTCTCAAGCGCTGGATGGAGAAGCGCGGAACGGGCGATGTTCCGACCAAACGGCCGGGTGTTACGATCAACCGGCGGGATCTGATCGCAGTGCCAGTGCCGGCGGCCAATCTGCTATGGCGCGACCTGCATGTTCGCAGCGGTAGTCGAAAGGACGGAAAAACAAGAACAGTGAACGTGCACATCGAGATCGAAGTGGATGGCGTCGATTGGTCCTGCGGCCTGGAATTCGACTACGCGAACGAGGAATCCTTTTACTGCCGGCCCCTGCGCCTCGCAGACGATCAACGCATGGCGGTTCCCGAGACGGCCGCGAATGTTCGTATTGCGTATCTGCCACCAATGTCCGGCCTCGCGGCCAACGAGACGCGTCTCGACCGGGGGGCCATCAACGTCCGCCTCGGCGAGGGGCGAACCGCCGAGGTGCTGAGGAACCTCTGTTACCAGATCACTGAAAGCGAGGATGGCGAAGGCAAATGGGAGGAAATCGCGGGTCGCATTAAATCTCTCTTTGGCAGCCGGCTCGACAAGCCCCAATACGTGTCAGAGCGGGGCGAGGTCACCATGACCTATCGAACGCGCGACAGCGTCCGGTTGGATCTGTCCGCCAGCGGGCGCGGCCAGCAGCAGACCTTGCTGCTGCTGGCCCACATGACCGCCAATCCTAACTCCGTTCTGCTGCTGGATGAGCCGGATGCGCACCTGGAGATTCTGCGCCAGCGTCAGATCTATCAGCTCTTGAGCGAAACCGCGGAACGCACGGGCAGCCAGATCATTGCGGCCAGCCATTCAGAGGTGGTTCTGAACGAGGCCGCGGATCGTGACGTCCTGATCGCTTTCGTCGGCAAACCGCATCGCATCGATGATCGCGGCAGCCAGGTCGCAAAAGCGCTGAAGGAGATCGGCTTCGAGCACTACCTGCAGGCAGAGGAGAAGGGCTGGATTCTCTATCTTGAAGGCTCGACGGATCTCGCCATCCTGCTGGAGCTCGCACGCCGTCTGAAGCACCCGGCGGCGGATCTGCTGGAAAGCCCCTATGTGCACTATGTCGCCAATCAGCCGACGAAGGCGCAGGCACATTTCTACGGCGTCCGTGAGGCAAAGGCCGACCTCGTGGGCGTAGCCATCTACGACCGCCTCGACCAGGACCCGCCAAACGACCCCAACCTGACTCAACTGATGTGGCGTCGCCGGGAAATCGAGAACTACCTGTGCCAGCGCGAGGTATTGCTCACCTTCGCGGTCGCCGAAGGGAGCCGGCACGCGGGCGAACTGTTCGGCAGCGCTTGGAGCTCGCACATGGTCGATGCCATCACCGAGATCGAGCATGCCTTGTCAACCCTGGGAGAACCGTCTCCCTGGGGGCCGGACATCAAGGCCAGCAACGCCTTTCTGGATCGGGTGTTCGAGCGCTTCTACAAGAAGCTGGAACTCCCCAACCTGATGACCAAGACGGATTACCACCGCCTTGCGGGGTTTGTGGCGCCGGAAGACATCGACGCCGAAATTACAGAGAAACTGAACGCCGTAGTCGCCGTTTCCAAGCGTGCCCGGCCCCGAAAGAACTGACGAGCAAGGACAAACGTTGCAAGTGCGCAAAAAGCTCATCGAGGTCGCGCTGCCGCTGGAGGCGATCAACAAGGCTTCGGCGCGGGAGAAGTCGATCCGGCACGGGCATCCTTCGACCTTGCATCTGTGGTGGGCGCGCCGGCCGTTGGCGGCGGCGCGGGCGGTGA
>CAYOPA010000608.1:0-2900 GCA_964405625.1 uncultured Bryobacterales bacterium | reverse complement strand
CGGGCGGCGGCGTGAAGCCAGGTCTACAGTACGGCGCGACCGACGACTACGGCTACTTCTCCGTGGAGAACAAGGTCCATTTCCACGATCTGCACGCCACCATCCTGCACCTGCTGGGTTTGGATCACAAGCGGCTCACCTATCGGTACGCGGGCCGGGATTTTCGGCTCACCGACGTGCACGGCAACGTGGTGACGGACATCATCGCGTAGGGGCGAGCGGAAGCTCGCCCGAGACCACACGATGGCCGAGCCTCAACTGGTTCTGGGCGGCCGTCCGGTCGCCCCTTACTCGAAGCGTGCGCTTGTCGTGTAAAGATCAGACACCACAAGCTGTCCCAAATCCAGACCCTGCGCCGCAAACGATCCGGCGTCCACGGTTTGGCCGAACGTCAGAGAGCCGCCGGGAGTCCCGTCGTCATCCACGCTTGCCGGCATGCTGTCGAGCACCGTGCGCGGCAGCTCAAACTGGCCCGCGCCGGCGTCCACGAAGCAGACGAACTGTGCGCCGACCGGCCCGTCGGGTCCAATCGCGAAAGGCGATGACCCGCGAATGACCGCCGGACCCCGCCCCCCGCGCCAACGGATCCGGACCCCGGCCGCGCGGTTAATCCGGCGCAACTGCTCCGGGTTGAGCAGCTCAATCGGCTCGGGCGGTGTGATGGAAGCCTGGAACGGGCCGACGAGCTCGCCGCCCGGCGTAGCAAACGTATACCCGCGGCCAGCCTCCACGCCGGCGGGCGGCTCGAAGCTATGGGTATAAAACCCGGGGCTGTTGCGGGTGAGCTCCGCCATCGCCGAGGGCCCGGCGACTGTCAGCCGGCCCGCCTCTAGCCCACGCACCTCCGGCGGCGCTACGGGCAGCCTGGAAACAAGGCACGCACCAGGGCTCAACCGCTCCGGCTGAAGGTCGAGGACATTGTCGTAGCTCAGCTCCACGAACGAAGCCGCGGCGCTGTCGCCGCGCTGGGTCGAGACTGCGCCGTCGGCGGCCTGCGTGGTCGTCCAGACGCGGCCCAACAGCAGTTGCCCTTGCCGCAAAAAGCCGGTCGCCTCAAACAGCTCCAGATTCTCGGCGGAATCCCGTCCGGGATCGCTGCAAACCGAGCCGCCGGGGCTGATCGCCATCGTCACGAAATTGCTGGGTACGCCGTCGACCGTCACGACGACCGGCGCGTGGCAGCTCGAGACGCCTTCGGGCGTGATGAACCGCACCTGGTCCAACCCGGCGCAACAGCCCGAACGGCCCCGGTAGAGAACCTGCGCCTCGCGCCCTCCCACCAGCACCTTCACGTCGAGCCCGGTCAGGTCGCCCGGCGCCGGTCCGGCGGCTTCGTCGACGGTGATCGGCCCCAACCCAGTCCCCCAAATGTCCCAAATGTCGCCGGGGCGGGCGGGTTCGAAAAAGCCGTTGACGCGGAGTTGCCTTGCCAGCGGATCGGTGAAGACGCCGGGCCCGTCGCCGCGCTGGTTGAGCGCAAAAATGCCGAAATTGCCGGCCGCCACGGTGATCGGCAGCGGCGCGCTGGTCTGACTCTGGTACGTGACGGTCATCGCGCCCGCGCCAAGCGGTGTGCTCGACGGCAATATCGCGGCGAGCTGCCCGGCGCTGGTGAAGAGCATCACGCAGTTCGCCGTCACGCCGCCCACCGTGACCCGTACCGAAGTTCCGGCTAGCTCCAGTGGCAGCGGGAAGGCGTCCACTTCCACCAGTTGCGTCGGCCCCATGCCGGAGCCGAACAGCGAGAACAGGCCGCCGGGCGTGAGATTGCCGTTGGGGCGGCCGGGCAGGATTGAGCTTGCCGCGTTGACCACGCCGCCGGCCGCGGGCGCGGCCCGGAGGGGGAGCATTGGTACCAGCGCCAGAAACAGCACGGCGGCCCGATTGAGGGGAGTCATGGATCGAAATATAACAGCGGGTGCGCGGCACGCGCACTCAAATACTCACCACGGACAAGTGGGAGCAATAGGAGTCTGCCCATACGAAACCGCCACGCCTGGCGCCTATGGAACCGAGTCGCCGCTCTGATCATGAAACAGGCGCATTCCGCTCAGTGTGAAGCACGAGGCGCCAAGCGCGACCAGCATGTGGGTGCGCAGCCCGGCGAGCTTGTCGATCGATTCGCGCTCCCAACCGACAGCGGCCCCGAAGAGCGCCGCCAGGGCCATTCGTGGAAGCATTGCGACAATCGAGATGTCCTGCGGCATCGCTAGCTAACAGACTGGACGGCGGGCGCCGTTGTTACATTTGTGTGACGAGGCTGCTCAGGCCGTTCGGCGCGCACCGCTTGCGAAATCGGCCAATCAGCTCCGCGGCCAGTCTCTCTTGCGCTATCTTGATCGCCATGACGATCCGTTTCGGCGCGTTTGCTCTGCTTCTGGCGGCCCTGCTGCCGGCGGCAGACTTGCCGGCCCCCGACCGCTTCCTGCTGGCGGCGATCTCGGTTGAGCCCGAGCCCTGGAACAAGGAAGCCAACTTCGCCAAGCTCGAACGCTTCGCGCGCCAGGCCGCGGCGAAGGGCGCCAGCCTTGTGGTCACCCCGGAAGGCTTTCTGGAAGGCTATGTGGGCAATGAGAACAAGCATCCCGAGCTCGAGCGCGAACGCTACTTCGCCATCGGCGAGCCCCTTGACGGCCCTTACCTGACCCGGACCCGCGAGCTGGCGCGTGAGCTTGAAATCCACCTGATGCTGGGCTTCGCCGAGCTGCGCGACGGCCGCATGTACAACTCCGCCGTCCTGCTCGATCCGGCCGGCGAGGTCGCGCTGCACTACTCCAAGAGCCACACCGCGCACGACGAGCCGTTCAATACCAAGGGAACGGCCTTCCCGGTCGCCCGCACGGCCCTGGGCGGGATGGGGGCGTTGATCTGCTACGACCGCCGCTTGCCCGAAACGGCGC
>CAYOPA010000607.1:0-2903 GCA_964405625.1 uncultured Bryobacterales bacterium | reverse complement strand
GCGGATTGGAAGTGGTCGGCGGGGCCGAGCGCGGCAAGGCGATCATCGTGCTCAATCCGGCCGACCCGCCAATCCTGATGCGCAACACGGTTTTCTGCCTCAGCGACGACGCTGACGAGGCTGCGATCGAGGAGTCGATCGGGCGAATGGCGGCGGACGTTCAAAAGTACGTGCCCGGCTATCGGTTGAAACAAAAGGTGCAGTTCGAGCGGATCGCGCCTGACGCGCTGGCTCCGGCGCCGGGCGGCGGGCTGCGCACGTCGATCTATCTGGAAGTGGAAGGTGCGGCGCACTACTTGCCCTCGTACGCCGGCAATCTGGACATCATGACCTCGGCGGCCAAAGCGACCGGGGAATTGCTGGCGCGCAAGACGGCTGCGGTTGGCGCCTGATCACGGTCCACGGCACACGGCTCACCATGAGAATCTACGTTCAAGACGTCACCCTGCGCGATGGCATGCACGCCATCCGCCACCAATACACGCTCGAGCACTGCCGCACGATCGCCAGAGCGCTCGACGAGGCGGGCGTCGACGCCATCGAAATCACGCACGGCGACGGGCTGGCCGGGTCCAGCTTTAACTACGGCGTCGGGCTGCACACGGACTTGGCCTGGATTGAGGCCGTGGCTGAGGTTGTTCAGCGCGCCAAAGTGACCGTGTTGCTGATCCCCGGCATCGGTACGGTGGAAGACTTGGAGACCGCCCATGCCGCCGGAGCGCGTTCGGTCCGCGTGGCCACGCATTGCACCGAGGCCGACGTCTCCCAGCAGCACATCGAGAAGGCGCGAAACCTGGGGATGGATGTCGCCGGGTTTCTGATGATGGCGCACATGAACCCGCCCGCCGCGCTCGCCCGGCAGGCCAAGTTGATGGAGAGCTACGGAGCGCACTGCGTCTACGTCACCGATTCGGCCGGCGCCCTGGTGATGAACGACGTGCGCGAGCGGTTTGAGGCGTTCAACGACGCGCTTCTGCCGGAGACGCAGAAAGGCATGCACGCCCACCACAACCTGACGCTGGGCGTGGCCAATACGATCACCGCGCTCGAATGCGGGGCGGCGCGCGTGGACGCCTCGCTGGCAGGCATGGGCGCCGGCGCCGGCAATGCGCCGCTGGAAGCGCTGATCGCCGTGATGAACCGCATGGGCTTTGAGCACGGCTGCGATCTGTATAAGCTGATGGACGCCGCCGACGACCTGGTGCGGCCGCTGCAGGACCGCCCGGTGCGGGTGGACCGGGAGACGCTTTCGCTGGGTTATGCCGGGGCCTATTCGAGCTTTCTACGCCACGCCGAAAAAGCCTCCGAGCGCTACGGCATTGATACTCGCGAGATCCTGGTGGAGGTCGGCCGGCGCAAGCTGGTGGGCGGCCAGGAAGACATGATCGTGGACGTGGCGCTCGATCTGGCAAAAGCGTAGGGGCGGCCGTCCAGCCGCCCCTACGCCAAACCGTCCATCACCTCCAGCCCGGGTCGGACTCGTAGCGCGGGCGCCGACGCCTGCCGCCTCGACCCCCAGGTCGAGGCCCGCGCCACGTACGCCCACGGCCAGTTGGACCATAGGTAAAGACTCCAGAGGTAAAAACTCCAGAGGGCGACCCCTCAGAAGATCACCTTTAGCGCCAGCTGCACCACCCGCGGCCTGCGAGCGCTGCCGATCAGACCGAAGTTCCCCGTGGAGGCGTTCCCATTGGGGTTGCCGAACTGGGCGTGGTTGAAGGCGTTGAACAATTCGCCGCGGAATTGCACCCGTACATCCTCGGTGACCGGGAAATTCTTCTGGATGCCCACATCCCAGTTGTTAATGCCGGGTCCGTGGAGCGGGTTGCGGCTGGAGTTGCCGAAGAAGCCCTGGGCGGGAACCGAGAAGCAGCTTGTATCCAGGAATTGCGGGTCCACGCGCGGATTCACGCTGCCCCGCGAGCCGTCGCAGGTGCGGTTCGGACGGTGGGTTACGAACGGGCTGCCGGTCGTATTCGCCGTGCTGACGATAAACGGCACGCCCGTTTGGAAGCTGGTGATGCCGGTCAGCGTCCAGCCGCCGGCGATCAGGTCGAGAGCCGTGGGACCGTCGGATCCGAATCGCCGTCCGCGACCGTACGGCAGGTCCCAGATGATGCTGGCGACGGCCCGATGCCGCACGTCAAACGAGGTGTGATCCTTGTCCAACGCCCGGAAGTCCGTGACCTGTGCGTTGGTGGCGCCGCCGGCCTCCCAGCCGTCCGTCAAGCCTTTGGCCCAGGTGTACTCCATGCGGAAGTTGAGCCCGTGCCCGGCACGGTGTTGATACTTGGCGGCGAAGGCGTTGTAGCTGGAGTTGGCGTTGTAGTCGGCTCGCAGCAGGCTGGTGTAGCGCGGATATGGCCGCGTCGAACGGTCGCAGAACAGATCGGGGCCGACGCGGCATTGGTTGAAGTCATAGCGGTTCTGCTGACTGTGCGCGCTGTTGCCCATGTAGGCGAATTCGACAAAGTTATTCCTGTCGAGCGTGCGCTGGATCGACAGGTTCCACTGCGAAACGTAAGGCGTCTTGCCGTCCTCGGCCAGCAGGAACGGGGCCTGTCCAGGCGGCAGGTTCGCGGCGAAGTCGCGGTCCAGCGGCGGCAGGTCCAACTCCGGGAAGATGTTCATGCCCAACTGGTAGGTCGGGATCAGGTCAGCGGTGTTGATGATGTCGATGCTGCGGTTGGGCGGCCCCACTGCGGCGAACTGGAGCTCGATGAGCTGTTGATCCGAGTAGTAGATCCCGGCGCCGGAGCGCACGACCGTCTTGTCATTGAGCTGCCAGGCAAAGCCCAGCCGCGGCGCGAAGTTGTTGTTGTCCGGCGCGATCACTTTTGGATCGATCTCGCCGAGAGCCGCAAACGTCAGCAGCCCGGTCTCGGCGTTGAAGCCGTGCGGCA
>CAYOPA010000606.1:0-2906 GCA_964405625.1 uncultured Bryobacterales bacterium | reverse complement strand
GATCTAACATCCGCTGCGCGCGGCCCGGAGCTGCTCCAATGGCGGCAGGATCTCCACCACGTCCGCCAACGTCTCGCCATCGGGATAGATTAAAGCATTGCACCGGCCATAAAGCTGCGCCGGCGCGTTGAGCCCAAAACACGCTGACATCAGCTCATCGGCGGCCACGGTAAAGAACGCGCTAGGCCGGTTGCTATACGGAATCTCGTATTGGATGAGAATTCCGCCCAGCGGCATCCAGCAAGCGCGAACGTCTTTTTGAGCTTCGGGCGGCAACTGCGCCATATTGATGGCGATGGCCCCGAACTCCACCGGCCTCTCGACATCCTCCAACCGCAAGACCACTTCGCGGCGAACGTCTTTTTCACCGACTTCCTTGGCCAAGACTTCCAAGTGAATATTTCGCCCAAAGTAATCCTGTAGCGTGGAGGTCATGTCCGAATCGTGCACCAGCAAACTGCGGGCGGGCTCGGGAACATCGGCCCGTTCCAACATGCGGACTTGCGGCAGCGGCAGGCCCGACGCCGCATAAAAGTGCGTGAGCGGAAGCAACGGGTCAGGCTGCATGGTTTAGAGCGAGTCCCCGTCGAGCGGCAGCCCGTGCATTTCGCGGTAGACGGCGCCGTCATAGCGGCGGGTCGACTTGAAATGCTCATGCCGGCCGTCGCCGGCTTCCGGTTGCGCCAGCGCCAGGATCGCGGCTTCCTGCTGCGTGGTCAGCGGCTTGAAGTCGCGAGCAATCGCGAGGTCGGCCTGGAGTTGCTCGGTCGTCAGCCAGCCGCGCACGATGGCCGCGACGGGGCGGCTGAGGGCAAACCGAACGCACTGCTCAGCGGTAATTTTGGTATCGTCGACGATCTTCGCGGTCCGCGGGCCGCCGCCGAGGGTCTTCATGCCGATGACGCCAACATCCTTGGACAGGCAAAGCGGCACGGTCTCACGCTGGAAGGAGCGGTAGAAGCGGTCCATCACGTTGATCGGCATCTGCGCGGTGGCCCAATCGTAGGGCTTTTCGAGCATCTTGTTGTGGATGCGCGGATCCTTGTGGCCGGTGAATCCGATGTGGCGGACCTTGCCCTCTTTCTGCGCCTGCAAAGCGAACTCCAGGCCGCCGCGCTCAAAGACCCAGTCGGGGTCATTGTCGTAGTTCGTTTCGTGGAACTGCCACAGGTCCAGGTAGTCGGTGCGCAGGCGGCGGAGGCTGTCCTCCAGGCACTGCTTGCTGAACGCGGTGTCACGGCCGGCGTTCTTGGTCATCAGGAAAACCTTCTTGCGCCATGGCCCTTGCAACGCCTCGCCCATGGCCTCCTCGGCGTAGCCGTCGCCGTACATCCAGGCGTTGTCCATAAAGGTGACGCCCTCGTCGATGGCCATATGGATCATGCGGAAGGCTGCGGGCTTATCGTCGGAAGCGGCGCGGCCGAAGTGAGCGCCTCCGAGCGCCAGGATCGAGACTTGCTCATCGGTGCGGCCCAATCGGCGCGTCGGCAGGCCGCCCGGGCGGGGCTGCTGCGCCAGAGCCTGCTGCGCCAGGGCCGCCAAGCCGGCGGCGGAATGCTGGATGAAGCGGCGACGTGTTTCAGCCATGGTCGGACAGGTCTCCGTAGGACGACGCGGGGCGGCGCAGCACCATCAAGCGATTCCGGCCCATCTGCACCACGTCGTCGTTCTGATTGCGCAGTTCCAGCGCCAGTGTGACCACGCCGCGGTCGGGTTTGGAGCTCGACTCGCGCTTCTCGTCCACGCGCAGCTTGGCGGTCACGGTATCGCCGATGTAGATCGGTCCGACGAAGTCCCAAGACCAATGCAGCGAAGCCAGGGCGTGGATGTGGAACTGGGAGCGGTTCTTGAGCCCGTCTGTCAACGCCAGTCCGAGCAGCCCATGGGCGACGCGGCGGCCGAACTGGGTTTGCTTGGCGTACTCATCGTTAGTGTGGAGCTCAAAAAAGTCCATCGAGAGGCCAGCGAACTGCATCACATGCCAGTCGGTGACGGTTACACCGGGAGTCTCGAACACTTCCCCGACCTTAATCTCTTCAAAATAGCGCTGCGCCATTGGGAATCGCAGCTTACCATAACCCTGTCGCGCTATTCCGCCCGCGCGTTGGCGAGCGCGGCTCGTTGGACGGCGCTGAAGCGGCAACCGGGCGGCGCTTCGGCGAGCCGGCGGACCTCTTCCGCGTCGTCCAGCACACGCACCGCCAGGATGAGGTTGTTGCGGGCGTCAAAGTTGCAAGCATCGAGCGCCAGCGCGGTGCGGAACGCGTCGACGGCCTCGCGCGGGCGGCCCAACAGCCACAGCGAGGAACCTACGTTGGCGCGGATCTGGGAGTCTTCCGGCGCCAGATCGCGGGCATTTTCAAACGCCTCCAGCGCTCGGTGGGGTTCGTTGCGGCGGAGGTGGAAGACGCCGAGCTCAGCGACCGGGTCCGGATCATTAGGGGCCAGCGCCCGCGATTCTTCTAGCAGACGCAGGCGTTCCGGTTCGGTGACGGCGCCCTGGAGCTCGAGCGCACGGGCAAGTTGGAGCTTCGGGCGCACCTTGCCGGGGGCCTTGGCCACCACGTCGCGCCACAACGCCTCTTCGCTCACCCAGACCTGGGAGCGGCGCCAAGTTAGCGATCCCATCGCCAACGACGCCGCCAGCAGCAGCCCGGCCGCGGCCTTCAGCGGCAGCCGCTGGAGGAGCAACCCGGCGCCGAGACTGAGACTCAACAGCGGCAGCGTCATGCGGCGCTCGGCGGTCAGGTCGGCGAGCGGCAGCAGGCTCGATGTCGGCGCCAGCAACGCCAGCCCGGCCAGCCACCAGTAGATCTCCGGCTGGCGGCGCAGGAACCACGCGCCGGTCCCGACCAGAACCGCCAGCCCCACCCAGGCCGCCGCCGTTACGGGGTCAAACCCGGTTG
>CAYOPA010000605.1:2216-2939 GCA_964405625.1 uncultured Bryobacterales bacterium | reverse complement strand
CCTGCGGCGCTGGGCGGCCTTCCGGCCGCCCCTACGGCGGTTCTATTGACCCTGGCGCTGCTGCCCTGGTCCGCTCTGGGCGCTGACGACGGAGCCGATCTGTTTGAAAAAGAGATCCGGCCGCTGTTCCAAAAAAGCTGCTACTCCTGCCACTCCGCCGCCGGCAAGATCGCCATGGGCGGCTTGCAGCTTGATTCCCCCGAGGGCCTGGAAACCGGCGGCGCGCGCGGGCCTGCGGTCGTGGCCGGAAACCCGGCGGACAGTCTCCTGCTCAAAGCCGTCCGGCACGTGGACGAGACGCTGCAGATGCCGCCGGGCTTCAAGCTCTCTGACGCTGAGATCGCCCACCTGACGCGCTGGGTCGAGATGGGCGCGCCGTGGGGCGCCGACGCCGCCGAAGCGGGTAAGGGCGGCCAGACGTGGTGGTCGTTTGTGCCGCCGACGCGTCCCGCCGTCCCCCAGGTCCAGAATAGCGAGTGGGTTCGCTCGCCGATCGACGCCTTTGTGTTGGCGGCCTTGGAAGAAAAGGGCTTGGAACCGGCGCCCGCCGCCGACAAGCGCACCCTCATCCGGCGCGCCTCCTTCGACCTGATCGGCCTGCCGCCGACGCCTGAAGAGGTCCAAGCGTTCCTCAACGACGACGCGCCCGACGCCTTCGAGCGCGTCATCGACCGGCTGCTGGAGTCGCCGCGCTACGGCGAACGCTGGGGCCGTCATTGGCTG
>CAYOPA010000605.1:0-2206 GCA_964405625.1 uncultured Bryobacterales bacterium | reverse complement strand
CGATGTGGCGCGCTACGCCGACTCCAACGGGATGGACGAAAACCTCGTCTACAAAAACGCCTTCCGCTATCGCGACTACGTCATCGCGGCCTTCAACAAGGACAAGCCCTACGACCAGTTCGTCCACGAGCAGCTCGCCGGCGACCTGCTGCCGCCGACCGACGATCTCGATACGACCTTCGAGCGCTGGACTGCGACCGGGTTCCTGTCGCTCGGGGCCAAAATGCTGGCCGAGGACGACCCCGTGAAGATGCAGATGGACATCGTGGACGAGCAGATCGACACGACCGCGCGGGCCTTCATGGGCCTGACGATGGGCTGCGCGCGCTGCCACGATCACAAGTTCGACCCCATCCCCACGGCCGATTACTACGCCATGGCCGGCATCTTCAAAAGCTCCAAGACGATGGAGAACTTTAAGGTTGTCGCTGAATGGCACGAGCACGTGCTCGCCCCCAAGCAGGACCGCGACCGGCTCGACGCCCATCTGGCCCAGATCAAGGCCAAGAGCGAAGCGATGGTCGAGATCGGCAAGGCCGAAAACCACAAGCTCGTCACCGCCGCCTGGGAGCGCACGGGCGACTACCTGCTGGCCGCCGACGATGCGCTGCGCTATCGCGAGATCGAGCTCAAGCCCGCGTTGAAAGCCGGCGACAAGCCCGGCCCCGGCGCGGTGCTGCGGGAAGCCGCTTCCTTCGACCGCGGCAACGTGGAGCGCAAGCTCAAGAAGGGCGAGGCCAACGTCCCCGACGAGTCCGAGGAGGGGCCGTATTTCGCGGAGTACGCGGTGGAAGTCCCGGCGGCTGGCGACTACCAGCTCGATTTCTTGGAGCAGGAGAAAGGCAGGGGCACGGCCGATGTCTGGATCAACGGCGTGGTCGAGGATTTTGGCGCCCCGCCGGTGACTAACCGCGCCGCTTCGCCCGACGCCGGCGGCTGGACCGCCTCGGGCGTCTATGCGCTCAAGGCCGGCCGCAATACGATTCGCCTGGAGCACAAGACCCGCTTCCCCTACGTGGAAGCCATGCTGCTGAGCCCGAGCGCGGTCGCCCAGGCGCCGAAGACGATTGCGCAGGTTGCGCGCCAGTACGGCGTCAACCCCGGCTTGGTGGACCAGTGGGTGGAGCACCTGAACCGCTCGAAGGGCGCGCCGGCCTCCGTGCTGTTCGCCTGGTTCGCTTTCCAGGACGGTCAACCGCTCAACGGCTGGCTCTCTCCGGCCGCCAAGACGTTCGGCTCCAAGCCGCCCAAGACCCGTGAGAAACTGGCGCAGCGCTATCAGCAGCTCTTCGCGCGGGCCGCCGCCGAATGGCGCAAGCTGCACCCGGAAGCTTCGCTCGACTACACCAAGAACGAGCGCTACAAGGACGACGCCGAAGACCCCGGGCTGCCCGACGCGGGCCTCGAAGAGTTTCGCAAGCTGTTGTATGAGAAGTTCGGGCCGTTCCGTCCGCCGCCCGACGCCAAGCAATACTACCCGGAACCGGCGCGGCTGGCGCTGGCCAAGCTCGAAGCCGAGCGCAAGGAGCTCGAGAAATCCACGCCCGACTTTCCGAAAGCGATGGGCGTGCGCGAGGGCGAGGAGATCGCCGACGTACCGATCCACGTGCGCGGCAGCCATTGGTCGCTCGGCGAGATCGCGCCCCGGCGCTTCCTGACGGCCATCGCGGGCGAGAAGCAACCCGAAATTCCACAAACCGAGAGCGGCCGGTTGCAGCTCGCGCAGTGGCTCACCAGTCCCGACCATCCGCTGACCGCCCGGGTGATGGCCAACCGGCTGTGGCGCTGGCACTTTGGACGCGGGATCGTCACCTCCACGGACAACTTCGGCCGTCTAGGCCAAGAACCCTCCAACCAGCCGCTGCTGGATTGGCTGGCGCTGCGGCTTATCGACGAGGGCTGGTCGCTCAAGAGCATGCACCGGCTGATGATGCTGTCGAGCACCTATCGCATGAGCTCGGCGTTCAACGAAAAAGCGGCCGAGATCGACCCGGAAAACGTTCTGCTGTGGCGCATGAATCGGCGGCGGCTGGAGGCGGAGCCGATGCGGGACGCGATCCTGTCGATCTCCCAGGGACTCGACAAATCGATGGGCGGCTCGATTATGTCCTTCAAGGACCGGCAATACGTCGCCAACACGGCCGCGCGCGGTGGCATCGACTACGACCGCAACCTGCGGGCCGTCTACCTTCCGGTGGTGCGCAGC
>CAYOPA010000604.1:0-2942 GCA_964405625.1 uncultured Bryobacterales bacterium | reverse complement strand
TACGCGCCATTGGCTCCTCCCGCTCCCACATGGAACAGAATGCCACACTTTTGTTCTAAAGTGAAGAGTATTGGGGTTTACGCGGCGGGTAGGCGTAATGGCTCGACCACACCCGCCAGGTAAACCTGGGCGGCTCGTTGTGCGCCCGGCTCCCGAACGAGGCCCGGGCGCGGTACGGGACGCCTGGAGAGCGTCTCAGCAAGAAAACGAGGTCCGAAGTGAAGACGGAAAACGGTTGCGCCTGGGCCGAGGTCCGACTACACTTGGCGGGTAGGGATGGCTAAAATGGAGATCCCGCTTTGTCGCGGGCGGGTCCGGCGCGAGTTCCCGCCGCCGCCGGGCTGAAGGGAGACGGATTCGATGACTTGCACGAGCGTAATTTCCGATCACGTCGTCAGGATTGCCGGCTGGCGGCGCATGTTCCGGACCGTCCTACTCTCCGCCTCGGCGCTGTTGGCCCAATCGGGCGACTGGGCGCAAGTACAGGCGCTGGCGCCCGGCTCGACGGTGGAGGTCAAGCGCCTGTCCCGCGGCGGCGAATTGCGCGGGACAGTCGAGAGCGTATCGGCGGATAAGTTGGTTTTGCGTCGAGACGCGGACAGTGTAGCTGTAGACCGGGCGGACGTACGGCGGTTGCGCTTGCGCACGTTTGAGCGGACGAAGACGGGTCGGATCATTGGGGCCACGGTTGGGCTTGTTCTCGGCATCCCAGCGTCGCGGGTAATCGACGGATCGTCGGTCGGCGGGTCCGTGCTGGTTGCCGGGGCCTACAGCGGTATTGGCTACTTGGTCGGGCGCGGCTTCGACCGGCAAAAGCGGATTGCGGTCTACAAAGCCGAACGGCCTTGACTTGCCTTCGCCACGCTCCTCGGGTAGCGCCGCCCAAACCAGCCGACAGGCGTTAGCCAAATACTCGTCGAGCTTGTGCAGCATACTCGCCAAGGTCATGCCGATTTGGCCGGCGGGCAGCCCCGATGGCTCGACCCCGCCCGCCAGGTAAACCTGGGCGGCTCGTTGTTCTAGTGGCACAATAGAGCGAAGCCGTGCCCGAGTCTCTCGCCAGCCATCGCCTGCTCGGTCCCGAGCGTGAGCAGTTCTTCCAAAAGGTCCGCCTGACCCTCGGCGACTTGCGCGCCGCGCTCGGCAAAATCGGCCTCACGGGCGACGAGGACCAAGCCCTTCGCAACTCCATCCGCCAGTTGGACGACCTCTTCCTGCTGGTGATCGTCGGCGAGTTCAACTCCGGCAAGAGCGCCTTCGTCAATACCCTGCTCGGCAGCCGCATCCTCGAAGAGGGCGTCACTCCGACTACCGCGAAGATCCAAGTGCTTCGCGGCAAGGCCGCGCCCGATGGCTTTGAGGCCCACGGCGTGTTGCAGCTCACCGCCGATTCCCCGCTGCTGGAAGACCTCACCCTGGTCGATACCCCCGGCACGAACGCCATCGATCGCGAGCACGAGGCGCTGACGCAGCACTTTATCCCGCGCGCCGATCTGGTCCTGTTTGTGACCTCCGCCGACCGCCCGTTCACCGAGAGCGAGCGGGCGTTCCTCTCCGGCATTCGCGACTGGGGCAAGAAGGTCGTCATGGCCGTCAACAAGGTCGACATTCTGGAGACCGACGAGGAGCGCGAGCGGGTGCGCGAGTTCGTCGCCGAGAGCTTTTCCAAGCTGCTGGGCGAGCGGCCGCCGATCTTCCTGGTGTCCGCCCGGCGGGCGTTTCGCGCCAAGCAAAGCGGTGACGACGCGGCGCTGGCCGCTTCCGGCTTCCCGGCGATCGAGGACTACATTCGCTCGACGCTGGACGAGCAGGAGCGTTTTCGCCTGAAGCTGCTGAACCCGCTCGGCGTCGGGCTACGGCTTGCCGACGCCGCTTCAGCGACCATTGACGCCCGTCTGGAGGTGCTGGAAGGCGACATCGAGAGCGTGGAAGAGATCAGCCGGCAGCTCGCCCTCTATGACAAGGAGATGCACGGCGGCTTTGAGCTCCGCATGAGCGACATCGACCTCATCCTGCATCAGTTTGAAGCGCGCGGGCATGATTTTTTTGACGAGATGATCCGCGTGGGCCGCGTCTTCGACCTGCTCAACAAGCAGAAGGTGCGGGCCGATTTCGAGCGCATTGTCGTCGCCCGCGCGCCGCAGCAGATTGAGGAAAAGGTTCAGGACATTATCGACTGGCTGGTGACCGCCGACTTGCAGCAATGGCGCGCCATCCGGGAGAAGTTGGAGCAGCGCCGCAGCGAGCATTCCAGCGAGATTGTCGACAAGCTCTCGGGAGGCTTTGAATACGACCGCACGCGCCTGCTCGACACCGTCGGCAAGTCCGCTCAGGACACCTTGAAAAACTACGACAAGGCCCGCGAGGCCGCCCGCATGGCGGAATCGGTGCAGAACGCCGTGACCAACGCCGCCCTGCTGGAGGTAGGCGCGGTGGGACTGGGCGCGGCCGTGACGTTGGCCGCTACGTCGTCCGTCGCCGATTTCACTGGCATCGCCGCCGCCGGCGTGATGGCCGTGGTCGGATTGTTCGTGCTGCCGCACCGTCGCGGCCAAGCCAAAAAGGAGCTGCGCGAGAAGATCTCAAACCTGCGGCGGCAGCTTGAAGAGGCCGTCGCCGGGCAGTTCCAGCGCGAGATCAGCCGCAGCCGCGGTCGCATCGAGGAGACCATCGCGCCCTACACCCGTTTCGTCCGCGGGGAGCGCGACAATCTCAAAGAGCGCCGCGAGGAGCTCACGACGCTGATGACGGCGGCGCGCGCGCTGCGCAGCCGTTTGGGAGACCGTTGATGTTTCGCCTCTACGCCCTGCTGGCCGCTTGCGCGGCCGGCCTCGCCGCTCAATCCATGCCTACGACCGAACATATCCTGCGTTTCCCGGCCCCAGAGACCAACTATTTTGAGGTCGAGGCGTCCTTCCCCGCCGAGGGCCGCGACTCCATCG
>CAYOPA010000603.1:0-2946 GCA_964405625.1 uncultured Bryobacterales bacterium | reverse complement strand
TTATAACATAAATCAAGTTCTTTGTTCTAGAAAGAACTTTAGCCACAGGCTGCTATTCCTCCAAGTCGGCAGTGGACAGCCGACCGGCGGCCTGCAATCGGCGGAAGTCGTACAGCGTCCGGCCAATCCCTTCCGCCAAAGAGGTCTCCCGCAACTGAGGCAGAAACGCCCGAAGCTCCGAATCATCCAAATCACACGCCACGGGGATCGGTCCGCCCGATAGGCTTAGCAGCTCTTCCGCGCCCGGTAGATGGCGGCTGATTTCAGCGATAAACTGCTCCATGGCAACAACCTGCCCGCGTAGGTTGAAGTTTTTTTGCACTGCTCTTGCGTCCAGCGCGCAATCCACAAAGCAGCCGGCCACGTCGCCGGCGTACTGCAAGGCGTTGCGGCCGCTGTACCGGATCGTATACGGCCGGCCCAGCAGCGCCGCTTTGATGGCGCGGGTAGCGTCGGCGGTCACCCCTTGGTCGCGCCCCAGGCCGTACACCGTCCAAGGACGTAGGCCGATCGAGCTGACGCCGTCATCGAGGAAATAGACCCGGGCGGCGCCCTCGTTGGCCTGCTTGAAGACCCCGTAGTGGGTCGCCGGAGACAGCGGCGCATCGTTGCCGACCTTGGAGCCGCCGTAGAAATCCTCGGGGCCGATCACCGCCGCCGAGCTGGCGTAGACAACCTTGCGAATCGAGTCGAGCTGCCGAGCCGCTTCGAATACCGCCAACGTGCCGAGTACGTTCACCTTCGCCCCGTTCATCGGATTGGGGCGGCAGAAAGGGATCTGGAGCGCCGCGAGGTGGATCACCGCGGTCGGTTGATGGCGCCGGACCACCTCGAGCACGGTGTCCAGATCGCTAATGTCGCCGGTCTCGACCGCCAAGTCAGCCGGGCGCTCGGGCAGCAGATCGTCCAGCCGCCGTAAAGCCGGATCGCGGTCAAACAATACGGAGGGGATGCCGCGTTCATGGAGCTCGCGGACCACCCAGGCGCCCAGAAACCCGGAGGCGCCGGTGACGAGTATCTTGTCGGTCATGACCCACCAGGGTAGCCCGCCGGGTCGTAGAATGGCAGGGATGACCCGTAGAGCGCTGCTGGCTTGCTTGGCTGTCTCCGCTTCGGCCCAGACCAAGGACCCCGCGCCGCCGCAGGTCTTTGAGCCCGACTCCGGTCCCGGCCCCCAGCCGCGGAAGGTTCCCAATCCGGCTTTTCGCAAAAAACCAAAACCGCTTTCCGACGGCGCCAAGACTCACGACTGGCCGCACTTTCTGGGTCCCGCCCGGAACATGGTCGCGACCGAAACCAAGCTGTTGAAGACGATTCCGCCCAAAGGCCCGCCGGCGGTTTGGGAGTTTCAGAAGGGGACGGGCTACAGCGCGCCGTCGATCCGGGGAGACCGCCTGGTCTTTCTGCATCGCTTGGAAGACCAGGAGCGCGTGGAGTGCCTGCACCCGGAAACCGGCGAGATGTACTGGAGCTTCCCGTACAAGACGACGTTCTCCGACCGCTACGGCTACAACAACGGGCCGCGCTCGACTCCCGCCATCACCGAAAACGACCGCGTCTACGTCTACGGCGCCCTCGGCGTCCTGCACTGCTTGCAACTGTCCACCGGAAAGATGCTGTGGCGCCGCGACCTGGCCAAGGAATTCCAAGTTCCGCAGGACTTCTTTGGGACGGCCACCAGCCCGCTGGTCGAAGACGGCCGGGTGATCGTCAACATCGGCGCCCCCAAGGGGCCTACCGTGGCGGCCTTTGACGCCGACACCGGCCGGATGCTGTGGGGCGCGGGATCAGAGTGGGGGCCAAGTTACGCCACGCCGATGCCCGCCGTCATCCACGGCGAGCCGCGAGTCTACGTTTTCGCCGGCGGCGAGAGCAATCCTCCGACGGGCGGGCTGCTGTCAATCGAGCCGCGCAGTGGGAAAGTCGACTTCTCGTTTCCCTGGCGGAGCCGCTCATACGAGTCCGTCAACGCGGCCACGCCGGTCGTAGTCGGCGACCGCGTGTTGGTCTCGGCCACCTATCGCACCGGCGCCGCGATGCTGCGGATCAAGCCCGATTTTTCCCGTGAGCAGCTCTGGAAGTCCGACGACCTGGACCTGCACTGGACGACGGCGATGCACAAGGACGGCCATCTGTACGCCTTCGCGGGACGCAACGAGCCGGACGCGGCGCTGGTCTGCGTGAACGCAACGACGGGCAAGACAGTCTGGCGGGAAGAGATTGAGTGGGAGCAGGAGATCGAGATTCGCGGCGAGGTCCGCAAGATCCACGAGAGCCCGTTTCGAGGCTTTCTGATGGAAGCGGACGGCAGGTTCCTGGCGCAAGGCGAGCACGGGCACCTGCTATGGCTGGATCTGTCCCCAAACGGGGTGAAAGTGCTCTCGCGCGGCGAACCGACCCTCGCCCGCGAGGCCTGGACGCCGCCTGTGTTGAGCCGTGGGCTGCTGTATGTTTGCCAGAACACGCGCGGGCTTGATGGGACGAATCCGCGGCTGTTGTGTCTGGATATGCGGGGTTAGGCGGGCACGGGAATTCCAATCATCGTGTCCATAGAGGGTGCGCGACAAGTTTGTGACGCTCAGGCGGGACGGGCCGGGGACTCCCAGTAATCGTCGAAGCGTTTCGACAGGCGGCAGCAGCGCAAGGCCGTGACGGCGTTGGCGCCGCGTACGTTCCAGAACATGCCCGAGCGCTTCATTCGGCTCGCGACCACCGTACGGCAGCCCGCCTCGATCACCCCCGAGCCGACGAACAAGCCCTGCCTCCGAAACTCCCCGTGGCGCATTCGCGCGGCATTGCGCTCGAAATAATCGGCTTCCAGCGCGAGCTGACGGGCCAACTCGACGTTCTCGGTCTCGATGCCGCGCAGGCGAGCGACGATCGGCTCGATGCGACCCTGGTCGAGCTGTCGTTCGAGCTGCGAGGCCCAGTCGCGACGGCGCTTGT
>CAYOPA010000602.1:2649-2947 GCA_964405625.1 uncultured Bryobacterales bacterium | reverse complement strand
GCGGTCTACACTACCGCGGAACGCTCGCTCTCCATTTCAGGCTGAACCGGGACAAGTATGGCTCGAGGGCTGTGGCATGGCGCGACCGTCGCGACGCACCAAGACCTGTCCGGCCTTTTTGTCGCGCGAGTCGCCCAACTCTATCTCAAGCGAGGCGGTCGGTTCGCGTTAGTGATGCCCAACGCGGTCGTGGACCGCTCACAGTTTTCGGGTTTCCGAACAGGCTCTTTTCCCGATGATACGGACCCAACGTGGATTGTATTCTCATCGGCCTGGGACTTGCGGCGGCTTCGGCCAC
>CAYOPA010000602.1:0-2639 GCA_964405625.1 uncultured Bryobacterales bacterium | reverse complement strand
CTTCTTCCCTCGCGGCGCCGCTGTGATATTCGGCAGAAAGGCGGATCAGCCGGGGACGATGCCGACCTCTCTGGATGTATGGACAGGGACTCTTCCGGAGGGCAATCCCGATTGGCAGGCAGTGAAGGACGCGATTCTGAGGGTGCAGGGCATCGCAAAACCGTTCAGCGCCGCTGCCGAGTCTCCGTACCGAGCGCGATTCACACAAGGAGCAATTTTCGCTCCGCGCCTTCTGTTCGTGGTCAAGCGCATCGATCCCGGTCCTCTCGGCGTGCCCGCCGGGAAGGTACGGATCCGTTCTCATCGGAGCGCCAACGAAAAGGAACCGTGGAAAGCCATCGCGGACCTTGAAGGCATCATCGAGTCTGAGTTTGTTAGGCCCCTTCTTTCCGGCGAGACGACGTTACCGTACCGAACTTTGGAGCCTCTTGATGTTTTGGCGCCGTGGGCCCATCAGACGTTACTGGATCCATCCGACGACCGGCTCGACCTCTATCCGGGTCTCGCAGACTGGTGGAGAGCCGCTGAGACCTGCTGGATGAATCACCGATCTAGCAAGCGATTATCTCTGTTACAGCAGCTGGATTATCGGGGAAAGCTGACCCGGCAGTTCCCGATCCAGCCCCGCCGGATCGTGTACCCCAAGTCGGGCATGCATCTCATGGCAGCGCGTGTTAATTCCCACCGCGCGGTGATTAACAACAGTCTGTACTGGGCGACCGCCGCCTCAGATAGTGAAGCACACTACCTTTGCGCGATCCTGAACTCGCCACGCATGACCGAGTTGGTCCGGCCACTGATGTCGTATGGTAAGGATGAGCGCCACTTCGATAAACATATTTGGCAGATAGTGATCCCCGAATTCGACCCGGCCAGTGACTTACACGCCGCGCTCGCCAGACTCGGCGCCGCCGCGGAAAAGCTTGCCGCCGAAGTGCCGCTGGATATGACCAAGCACTTTGCAGCTCTTCGGCGACGTATTCGACAACATTTGCAAAGGACAGATGTTGGCCGGGAGATCGACGAGCTCGTCGAGGAATTGCTTGCGTAGTGGCGTCGGGTTGGCTTGATTGACCCCCAGGTGTGACGAGTAAGGAGCAGCAGCGGGCGCCTCCCCATCGTGGGCTTGCCCGCCGGCTGAAGCCGGGCGGTTCAATCCGCCAGCCCGCGCGTCTGCCGCGCCACCATCAGCTCCTCGTTCGTTTCCACCACGCGCACCTTGCGGAAATGCGGCGCCGGGCTGATGACCGGGGCGTTGCGCTCGTTCAATTCCGGGTCGATCTCCAACCCCAGAAACTCCAGTCCCCTGCAAATCCGGGCGCGGATCTCCGGCGAGCGCTCGCCGATCCCGGCCGTAAACACGAGCTGATCGATCCCGCCCAGCGAAGCCGTCATTGCCGCGATGTGCTTGCGGGCGATGTGGCAATAGAGCTCGACGGCTTCCTCGGCCGTCGGCTCGTTCGGCGCCAGCCGCAGCAGGGTCCGCATCTCTGAGCCGAGCCCCGAAACGCCGGCCAGCCCGGACTCATGGTTCACCAGCCGGTCCAGCCCGACGGCGTCGTAGCCCTCTTGCCGCAGCAGGTGGATCAGCGCGCCGGGGTCGATGTCGCCGCAGCGCTGGCCCATCATCAGGCCGCCCGTGGGCGTCATGCCCATCGTGGTATCCGCCGGCCGGCCGTCCTTCACGGCCGCCAGGCTCGCCCCGGCGCCGAGATGGGCGATCACGATGCGGCCGTAGGCCTCGCCCCCCAGCGCGGCCAATACGTATTCGTACGAGAGCCCATGAAAGCCGTAGCGCCGCACGCCCTTCTCCCACAGCGGGCGCGCGAGCGGCAGCATCCGCGCCCGCGTCGGCATTCCTTGATGGAACGCCGTGTCAAAGCAACCAACCTGCGCCGTGTCCGGAAAAACCTCGCGAGCCGTCTCAATCAACCCGATCTCCAGCGGCAAGTGCAGCGGTGCGAGCGGGGTCAGTGCGCGGAGCCGGCTGATGGCGTCGTCATCCAGGACGACGGGGCCGGAAAAATCCGCGCCACCATGCACCAGCCGGTGGCCGACGGCGTCCGGCAGCGGCAGGCCCGCTGATTGGGCCAAGTCGGCATAGCCCCGAAGCGTCGTTCTGGCTGTCCACGGTCGCCGAGTGATCTCCCACGACCAAGCGGTAACGGCCCGCCTCGTCCAGGCGGGCCGTCGCGCGGCCAAGGTCATGCTCCTCGTCCGCCGACAAGCGATACAGCGCCAGCTTGAGCGACGAGGAGCCGCCGTTGACGCTGAGAATCACCCGCTGTTGGCTCATAAATCCCAGACCCAGTCGCGCACTTCGGGCATATCCTCGCCGTGGGTCTTCACGTAGCGGCGGTGCTCGCTGAGCTTGCCTTGCAGATATTGCGTCACCGGGTCGGCGATGGAGCCGATGCGACGGACGCGCTTGATCACGTCCAGGGCGAGTTGGAAGCGGTCCACGTTGTTGAGCACGGCCATGTCGAAGGGCGTCGTCGTTGTGCCCTCTTCCTTGTAGCCCCGCACGTGGAGATTGTGGTGGTTGCGGCGGCGATAGGTCAACCGGTGAATCAGCCAGGGGTAGCCGTGGTAGGCGAAGATGATCGGCTTGTTGGTGGTAAACAGGTCGTCAAAACCGG
>CAYOPA010000601.1:0-2960 GCA_964405625.1 uncultured Bryobacterales bacterium | reverse complement strand
GGGCCATCGGCCGCCCTCTGTGGGAGCATCTCGGCGGCTCGCGCCCGGAGATCGACTGCGGCGTCTCCATCGGCATTCAGTCGAGCGCCGACGTGCTGCTCGACAAGATCGCCGCCGAGTTGGCCGACGGTTACCAGCGCATCAAGCTGAAGATCGAGCCGGGCTGGGATGTGGACGTGGTCGAGCGCGTGCGCGAGCGCTTCCCGGCCATCCTGCTGTCGGTCGACGCCAATTCGGCCTACAGACTCACTGACGCGGAACATCTCAAGCGGCTCGACGCCTTCAATCTGCTGATGATCGAGCAGCCGCTGGCGCACGACGACATTCTCGACCACGCCCGGCTGCAAGCTCAATTGGAAACCTCGATCTGCCTCGACGAGACGATCCGCTCGGCGCGCCACGCCGAGCAGGCGCTCGAAGCGGGCGCTTGCCGCATCGTCAACATCAAGCTTGGCCGCGTGGGCGGCTTCAGCGAAGCGCGCCTGGTGCATAACGTCGCCCGGGCGCACGGCGCGCCGGTGTGGTGCGGCGGGATGCTGGAAACAGGCGTCGGCCGGGCGCACAACGTGGCGCTGTCGACGCTCGACAATTTCTCGTTGCCCGGCGACGTCTCGGCGAGCAAGCGCTACTGGAAGCGCGATATTATCGTGCCGCCGGTCGAAGTGTCGCCGCTGGGCACGATCCGGCCGCCGTCGGGGCCCGGGATCGGCTACGAGGTCGACCGCGACTACGTCGAGTCGTTGACCGTGCGGCGGGAAGTTCTCGCTTGAACGCCGCGCGCAAGCCGCATCCGCTGCTGTTCTGGTCGCTCGTCACGGCGATGACGCTTGTCTGGGCGCTGAATCCGCTCGTCGGCAAGATTGCCCTGCGCCACTTCCCGCCGCTGTTGCTGATCGCCGTGCGCACGAGCCTGGCGGCTCTGGCGATCCTGCCCATTTGGCTGGCTCGCGACGAACGCAAGCCGATCCCCGGACGCGACTGGCCGCGGCTGCTGTTCCTGACCGTCGGCCTGCTGCTTGGCAACCAGGTGCTGTTCGTCGTCGCTCTGTCGAGGACCAGCGTGGCGCACTCGGCGTTCCTTTACTGCCTGGTGCCGGCGGTCGTATTGCTGATGGCGGCGGTCGCCGGGCAGGAACGGCTCACCCTGGGCAAGCTGGGCGGCATGGCGCTGGCGACCGCGGGCGTGGTGCTGCTGGCGAACGAGCGCGGCGGCGGTGCGGCGGCGCCAACCTTGCTGGGCGATGCGCTGACGTTGGTCGCTGTTGTCGTATTCGCCGCGTTCTCCGTGCTGGGCAAGCACGAGCGGGCGCGCTACGGGCCGCTCACGCTCACCGCCATCGCCTATGTCGGCGGCGGCTTGCTCTTCCAGCCGGTCGTCTGGCTCGGCTATCGCGGTTTCGATTGGGGCGCGGTTCCGGCGGCCGGCTGGTGGGCGCTGCTCTACATGGCGCTGCTGCCGGCGGTGGTCGGCTACCTGATCTACTTCTGGGCGCTGGGCCATGCGCCGGCCTCCAAGATCGCTTCGGTGCAGTACATCCAGCCGCCGCTGGCCGCAGGCTTGAGCGCGCTGCTGCTGGGCGAGGCGTTGACGCCGATGCTCGGCTGGGCCGGCGGGCTGATTCTGCTCGGGCTGATCTCCGCCGAGCGGGCGCGCATGGCCGACGAGCGCGCGGCCGCCGCAGCCTAGTACGTCACCCAGAACGGACTTGCCCAGGCTACCTGACCGTCCTTCTGCTCCAGGCGCACATAGTAGTAGAACGTCCCCTTCTCGCCGCGCGCGCTCTCGTCGACGTACTCGAAACTCGCCTCGGCGCCGCCGGGCGAATGGCTGTAGGAATTTGTCGGTAGCCGCGCCCGACTTGGTCGGACAGGAAATCATCCTGGCGGTTGTCGCCGCGATGGGAGATGTGATGCGGTACGCCGACCGCCATGGCTCGCGCTTGCCGAGGCATGAGGATCGGACGGCGGATTAGCAAAGTCGCGCGGCTTCTCGCGCGTCGGGGATACTGGACTTTGTTCTCGGTTTCCCGGATTGCCAAAATCGGATGTCTCGACACGGCTGCTATGCTCGGAAGTACATGCGTGCCATGGGCGAACGCGACCGACGTGTCCTTATAGTCACCGGAGCCAGTCGGGGAATCGGCTCCGCGACCGCGCAAATCGCTGCGCGCCGCGGATTCTTGGTTTGCGTCAACTACCTGAGGGACGAACAAGCCGCCTTGAAGACCGTTAAGAGCATCGAAGACGAGGGCGGCGCCGCGATTGCTCTTCAGGCGGATGTGGGACTTGAGTCGGATGTCGTTACGCTCTTCCGGCGCGTTGAACGGGAATTGGGACGACCTACCGATTTGGTGAATAATGCCGCGACGCTCGAAGCACAGATGCGACTGGAGACGATGGACTCGGCTCGGATAAATAGAGTGTTTGCAACCAACGTCCTTGGGACTATGCTTTGTTCGCGCGAGGCAATTCGACGAATGTCGACACGCGCCGGCGGTTCGGGAGGAAGAATCGTCAATATCTCGTCTGCGGCCGCACGGTCGGGTTCGCCGGGCGAATATGTGGACTATGCTGCTACGAAAGGCGCTGTAGAGTCTTTCACGGTGGGCTTGGCGCGTGAAGTGGCGAACGATGGAATCCGAGTCAATGGGGTTCGGCCGGGCTTTATCTACACGGAGCTGCACGCGAAAGGGGGAGAACCGTCCAGAGTCGACCGTGTGAAGGTTCTGACGCCAATGCAGCGCGGCGGTCAGCCCGAGGAGGTTGCATTGGCCGTCCTCTGGCTGCTGTCCGACGAGGCGTCGTACGTTACGGGAACCTTCATCGACGTCGCCGGAGGGCTGTGAGGAAGGGCTTAGATCCGGTACTCCCGTTCGGCAAGGCGAATTGAGAAATCGGAGGTTGCCGCTCGCCTTTCTCCAGCCGCCGCTGGCCGCAGGCTTGAGCGCGCTGCTGCTGGG
>CAYOPA010000600.1:0-2962 GCA_964405625.1 uncultured Bryobacterales bacterium | reverse complement strand
GACAAGTTACTTCGCGAGGCAAAGCCTCGCGTGCACGGCGCAGCCGTGCGCCACACGTAACGCTTTTTTGGTAATGGTCGACAGTGGTCCTAGCTTTCGTTCCACGTCGTTGACCCAACGGTAATTGGGGTGCCGCTTACCGCGCAGGACGCCCTCAAAGACCTGCCCCCGGTAGTCCCGCGTGGTGATGCCGTGGCGAAATTCTCCCAGCTTCTCGCCAAGCTCAATGCCCAGGTTCGCCAAGCAATCGGCGTCGAACCGCGCCCCGACGGCTTGCGGCAGCTCCCAGAAGCCCGGCATGATCGTCTCATCAGGGGGGCGTTGGCGCATCAGCAAGCTGTCGCCGCGCCTTACCAGCGCGACGGTCAGCCACAGCTTCTCCAGCGGGGCCTTCGCCTTCTTGACCGGCCGATGCTCCTGTACGCCTTCGATGCGCGCCGCGCAGCCTTCCGCCAGCGGGCACGGCAGGCAGCGGGGGTTTTTCGGGACGCAGACCGTGGCGCCAAGCTCCATCAGCGCCTGGTTCAGGTCGCCTCGGTCGCCCTCGGGCGCCTCGTCCATCCAGGCCTGAACAAGCGCCTGCAAGTTGCGCCGAACCCCAGGGCGAGAGACGTCGCCGGCCTCGTTGGTCAACCGGGCGGCGACTCGCGCCACATTGCCGTCCAGCACGGCATGAGGCAACTCAAAAGCGATTGAGGCGACGGCGGCGGCGGTGTAGTCTCCGACGCCCGGCAGCGCGCGGATACCTTCGAAATGCCGAGGAAAACCGCCTTGCTCCACGACAGCCTTGGCCGCCGCCTGTAGCATCCGGGCGCGGCGGTAGTAGCCCAACCCGGCCCAGGCTTCGAGTAGCTCGGATTCCTCGGCCGCGGCCAGCGCGCCGACATCGGGGAAGCGCTCCAGGAAGCGGCTGTAGTAGCCAACAACCGCCTCCACGCGGGTCTGTTGGAGCATCACCTCCGAAACCCAGACACGATAAGGGTCGCGCGTACTTCGCCAGGGAAGATCGCGCTTCCCGCGCCGATACCAACGTAGCAGCGCCCGCCATGGCGCACGGCCCATTGCCGTTTACTCGCCGGCCAGCACTGCGTTGCGGTAGTCCCGGTTCATCTGCGAGATGTACTCGACCGAGATCTCCTTCGGGCAGGCCGCTTCGCAGTCGTAGGTGTTGGTGCAACTCCCAAAGCCTTCTTCGTCCATCTGCTCCACCATCGCAATCACGCGGCGGTTGCGCTCGGCCTGCCCCTGCGGCAGGTGCGCCAAATGGGCGATCTTGGCCGAGGTGAACAGCGCGGCCGAGGCGTTTTTGCAAGCCGCCACGCAGGCCCCGCAACCGATGCAGGCGGCTGCGTCAAAGGCGTGATCGGCCTGCACCTTGGGAACCGGGATCAGGTTGGCGTCCGGCGCGCCGCCAGTGCTGACCGTGACGTAGCCGCCGCGCTGCACGATCCGGTCGAAGGCTGAACGGTCGGTCACCAGATCGCGCGCCACGGGAAAGGCCGAGGCCCGGAACGGTTCAATCGTGATCGTATCGCCGTCTTTGAAGCGGCGCATGTGGAGCTGGCAGGTGGTGGTGGAGCGATCGGGGCCGTGCGGCACGCCGTCGATCACCAGCGAGCACATGCCGCAGATGCCCTCGCGGCAGTCATGGTCAAAGGCGATCGGGTCGTCTCCGGACTCGATCAGCTCTTCGTTGACCACGTCGAGCATCTCCAAAAAGCTCATCTCCGGGCTGACGTTTTTCGCTTGGTAGGTGACCAGCTTCCCTTCGGCGGAAGCGTTCTTCTGTCGCCAGACCTTCAGTGTCACTTGCATGCGTTTCGTCTCCTTTCGATGGGTGTTATTTGTAGCTGCGCGTCGCCAACTCGACGTTTTCAAACTCGAGCGTTTCTTTGTGCAGCCTCGGGCTGGCGAGATCGCCGGTGTATTCCCAGGCCGCCACGTAAGCGTACTCGTCGTCGTTGCGCCTCGCCTCGCCGTCTTCGCTTTGATATTCGGTGCGGAAGTGTCCGCCGCAAGACTCCTCGCGGTGCAGGGCGTCGCGGCACATCAGCTCGGCAAACTCCAGGAAGTCCGCGGTCCGCAGAGCGTATTCGAGCGTCTGGTTGAGCTCGTCGTTCGAGCCCGGCACGCGCACGTTCTCCCAGAACTCCTGGCGCAGGGCGGGGATCATCTCCAGCGCCTTCTCCAGCCCGGCCTTGTCGCGCGCCATGCCGCAGTAGTCCCAAACGACCTTGCCGAGCTCCTTATGGATGGAGAACGCCGAGCGTTTGCCGTTGACGCCGAGGATCTTGGATATTCGCTCCTTAACGCCGGCCTCAGCGGCTTGGAACTCGGCGTCGTCGGTGGAAACAAGCTCTGGCTTCTGGCTGGCCAAATAGTGGCCCAGCGTGTAAGGGATGACGAAATAGCCGTCGGCCAAGCCCTGCATCAGCGCGCTTGCGCCGAGCCGGTTGGCCCCGTGATCGGAGAAATTCGCCTCGCCCAGCACGTGCAAGCCCGGCACGGTGGACATCAGATTGTAGTCCACCCACAGCCCGCCCATGGTGTAGTGCACGGCCGGATAGATCCGCATCGGAACCTCGTAGGGGTTCTCGTCGGTGATCTTTTCGTACATCTGGAACAGGTTGCCGTAGCGCTGGCGGATGACATCCGCACCGAGGCGCTTGATGGCGTCGGAAAAGTCCAGATAGACGCCCAGCCCGCCCGGCCCGACGCCGCGGCCCTCGTCGCAGGCCTCCTTGGCCGCGCGCGAGGCGATGTCGCGCGGAGCGAGGTTGCCAAAGCTGGGGTACTTGCGCTCCAGGTAGTAGTCGCGCTCGTCCTCGGGGATGTCGGCCGGACGGCGAGTGTCACCCTGCTTCTTCGGCGCCCAGCAGCGGCCGTCGTTGCGCAGCGACTCCGACATTAGCGTCAGCTTGGACTGATGAGCGCCCGACACCGGGATGCAGGTCGGGTGGAT
>CAYOPA010000599.1:0-2966 GCA_964405625.1 uncultured Bryobacterales bacterium | reverse complement strand
TCCAACCAACCTCTATCCACGGAATGGCCGTAGCGGCGGCTGGAAAGCCCCCAAAACCCGCGGATGTCCCGATAGCGCCGGGGCTGGGGCGCGCTTCCGTGTCCGGTACCGTGACATCGTTTCCATGTGTACACAAGACAAGGTTTCCAGTTGGGATGGTGTTGGAATCGGGAGGAGGAGTCCGATCCGATGCCATTCAAGCAAGTCAAAATCGAAGAGACAAGGATGCAGTTCGCGGTGCGTGCGGCCAGTGGAGCTGAGTCGCTAAGCGAACTGTGTCGACAGTTCGGCGTCTCGCGGCCAACCGGGCGCAAGTGGCGCGATCGCTATCTCGCCGGCGGCTGTTTGAGCGAGTTGGACGAGTTGAGCCGCCGTCCGCACCATTCGCCGAGTCGCTCGTCGCCTGAGTTGGAGCAAAAGGTCGTCGAGTTGCGGTGGCGCTATGGCTGGGGGGCGCGCAAACTGCGAGTCCTGCTGCTCGACGACCACATCGATTGTCCGGCGCAGACCGTGCATCGCATTTTGCGGCGGCATGGCCTGGTGAATCCCAACGCGCCGCGGCCAGGCGGTTGCAGATTCGAGCGCGAGGCCCCCAACGAGTTGTGGCAGATGGACGCCAAAGGCCCGCTACCCAGCCGCGACGGCAGCTGCCAGCCGCTGTCGATTCTGGACGATCACAGCCGCTACGCCATCGGGTTGTATCCGCTCCAGCAGCTGCGGCGAGAAGGGATTCAAGAGTGCTTGGAGCAGGCCTTTGAGTATGCCGGGATGCCGCAGGCGATGCTGATGGACCGTGGCGGACAGTGGTATTCCGCGCACAGCAACCACGGGCTCACAGCGTTGTCGGTATGGCTGATCAAGCAAGGAATCCGGCTGATCTACGGTCGCCCGCGGCATCCGCAAACGCAGGGCAAGGTGGAGCGTTTTCACGCCACGATCGAGGCGGCGGTGCGACATCGCGGGGCGCCGGAGAGGGTGGCGGACTGGGGCCCTTGGCTGGAAGAATTTCGAGTCGAATACAACGAAGTCCGACCGCACGAGGCGCTGGGGATGGCGACGCCGTCGACGCGCTGGCGGCCTAGCCGGCGGCGCTATCAGGCGACGATGGCGGAGTGGACATACCCGGCGGAGGCGGAGCTGAGGCGGCTGAACGAGGCGGGCTGTCTGACGCTGGAGGGCCGGCACTGGTTTGTTTGCGAGGCGCTGGCGGGCGAGCAAGTCGCCCTGGAAAGGCTACCGCTGGATACGGTCGCGGTGCGTTTTCGAGACATGTATATCCGCGAATTGGACTTAGCGCGGAAGACGACGGCGCCGCTGGTCAGGCCGGCTCCGGCCGCGGGTCTTGGCGCGGATCTTGGTCGCCCTACGGGCTCCCGCGACCGCGCCAAGACCGCATCCTCCGCCTGAGCAAAGGTTATGTTGGGAAGGTTCTGCAAAAAGGAACAAGGAGGGGTCAAGATGTTTCCTCAACGGTGACCAAACCGAAGTAGAGGAGACAGAGCATGACCCCGACCGACAGTAAAGCACACAGCAAGACCCAGCGAGCCGAGTCGCTGCGGCGGCTGCTGGCCGACGACGAAGAATTCCTGAAGACGACGGTGCGCGAAGCGCTCGAAGACGTGCTGGAAGCCGAAATGGAGGAGACCCTCGGAGCCGCCAAAGGCGAGCGCAGCGACGAGCGCCTCGGCTACCGCTCGGGCTACTACACGCGCGGGCTCGTCACGCGCGTCGGCAAGATCGAGCTGCGCGTGCCGCAAGATCGCCAGGGCCGCTTCCGCACCGAGGTGTTTGAACGCTACCAGCGCAGCGAAAAGGCGCTGGTGAGCGCGCTGGCCCAGATGTACGTGCAGGGCGTTTCGACGCGCAAGGTGAAGGCGATCACCGAGGAGCTGTGCGGCCATCGCTTTTCGGCCAGCGCCATTTCGGGCGTCGTCAAGAAGCTCGATCAACAGCTCAAGGCGTTCGCCGAGCGGCGGCTGGAGGAGCCGTATCCGTACCTGATTGTCGACGCGCGCTATGAGAAGGTGCGCGAGGGCGGCGTGATCGGCTCACAGGCGGTGCTGGTGGCGGTCGGGATCGGCGGCGACGGCCGGCGGGCGATCCTGGGCGTCGAGCTGGCCGGCCGCGAGAGCGTCTCGAGCTGGCGAGAGTTTCTCGAGGGACTACGCAAGCGCGGGCTGCGCGGGGTTGAGCTGGTGGTCAGCGACGACCACGCCGGGCTCAAACGCGCCATCCAAGAGACCGTCTCGGAGGCGGCCTGGCAGCGCTGCTACGTGCATTTTCTGCGCAACGCGCTGGATCATCTGCCGCGCAAGGCCGACGACGACTGTCTGATGGAGCTGCGCTGGATCTACGACCGCCACGACGTCGCCGAGGCGCGGCGCGACTTGGCGCGCTGGCTGGAGAAGTGGGGCGAGAAATACGCCAAGCTGTGCGACTGGGTGGAGTTGAACATCGAGGAGACGCTGACGTTTTTGAGCTTACCGCGGCGGCATCACAAGCACATGAAGTCGACGAACATGCTGGAGCGGCTGATGGAAGAGCTCAAGCGGCGGACGCACGTGGTGCGCATCTTCCCGAACCAAGCCAGTTGCCTGCGGCTGACACGGGCCTTGGCGGCGGAAATCCACGACGGCTGGATCGAGGAGCACCGCTATCTCGACATGAGTTTGCTGGAGGAACACAAACGCGAGCGTCTGAAGGCGCTCGCCGACGCGGCGTGAGGTTGACGGCGCTACGGTCGCCCTACGGGCTCCCTCCGCGCCGTCAACCTCAACAGCTCACCGAACTTAGGACGCATCTGGAACCCCTTCTACTTTTGCAGAACTTGACGCACACAACTTGAGCAAATCCCGACGCTCGCCGCCATCGGGGTGGAAACGATGTCTTGTCTACACCTGGAAACCTTGTCTGGAGACTTGACACCATGCTGCGCCCGCTGCTCCCAAACCGCCCAAAAATCAAAA
>CAYOPA010000598.1:0-2976 GCA_964405625.1 uncultured Bryobacterales bacterium | reverse complement strand
TTCCAGTTCGGCTTCGGAGCCCCTTGGGGTTTGCCGATGCTTCAGCCCTGGATGTACCAGGCCGGCTGCAACCTCGTGCTGTTCTCGCCGGGCTATCGCACCATGACGCTGCCGCTGCACCTGGACCCGAGCTTCGGCATGGGCTACTACAGTCCGATGGGTAAGATCAAAATGGAGCCGTACGAGGATGTGAACCGAGTCAGCGTCACCTCCTACACGGCGTCCAAAGAGGCGCGGAAAGCTTATGAGAAAGGCGCGAAGCGCCTTGTCGAGAACAGGCTCGACGACGCCAAGGAATTGCTGATGGAAGCGGTCGAGTTGCATCCCGACTATGCCGCCGCCTGGACGCTGCTGGGCCGGACGCTGGTCCTGCTGGAGGATTATCCGGCCGCTCGCAACGCGTTTGAGCGCTCCCTGGCGGCCGATAGGAGCTACGTGGCCGCGTATCGGCCGCTGGTGCGCCTGGTGGTCGCTACGAAGGAATGGGAGAATGTGCTGGAGTTAACCCAAAAAGGAGTTGAGCTCGATCCGTACGACGCCGAGCTGAAGTACCAGCTCGCGGTGGCCGCGATGGAGCTCGGCGACCACGAGCTGGCGCGGGACATGGCGAACCGCGTGTTCTCTACCGATGACGTAGCGCTGTACCCGGAGAGCGCGTTCGTCTTGGCCAAGGCATATCGCGCGCTCGGCGAGCCACACAAGGCGATCCAAGCTTACCAGGCCTACTTGGAGCGTCCCGGCAGGCCCGAGATTCGGCGGTGGGCGCAATCGGACCTCAAAGAGGCTTTGGCGGATGCGGCGAGGCAGAGCTTGGATCCATTGCCGTCAGTCGCTCGTCCTTGATCGCACCGACGGGTGACGTCCCCATTCCTGGAATTCTGCAAGCTGCGAGCGGGTGAAACCCCGCTCCAGCCGCCCGCAGGCGGCGATCAGCGCACGGACTTCAATCGGATTCAGTTGGCATGCCTGGGCCCACTGGACGGCCGGGATGTAGGCGGCGAACAGCAGCGGCGGCAGCCGTTCGTTGCGTTCCACGCCAAGCTCTCGCAGCACGTCCGGATGCGGGAAGCACGACAGCATCCAGGCCCGGATCTGCTCGATCTTCATGCGAAGCTGCCGGGCTTTCGGCGCATCGCCTTGCGCCAACGGGTCAAGCCGGCTGATCGCTTCCACGGCTTTCGCCAGCAGGACCCGTCCGGAGACTTCAGCGAGCGCTTCGGCGTTGCCGGGGATCGCCTCCAGCGCTCGCTGCTCCTCGCCGGCCTCCAGGAATCGAACAAATCGCTCGGCCACGGGCGACAGCGCGGGCGCCGGGGCTTGAACCACGAAAGGTTCTGGTTCCGGCTCGGGGGGCGCCGGCGCCGGTACGGATCGGGCCGGCGCCGGTCGCGGACCATCCGGGCTCCCGGCCCAGACGGCGGCGGCCATCCGCGCGCCGCGCTCAAGCTGCTCCGGCGTCGGACGGGGACGCTCTCCGGGGACCTCGGGCGCGTCAGCCGTACGGACAACCCCGTCCCAGTTCGCCAGCGCAGCAGCCGCCTGTCGGCTGTTCGGGAGCGCTCCGGCGAGCGAGAGCCGTCGGGCGTCGTCCGGCTCAAAAGGCAATAGCAGGGCCGCCAGGGCCAACGGCGGCAACGGTTCGGCAAGAGCGCCCAGCACGGCGGGCCGGGCCTTGTCTTGGGCCAGCAGCTCGGCGTAAAGGCGGGCGAGCTGGTGCTCGTCGCAGGCGTCGGTCAACTGGGCCAGCCCGCGCTCGACGGACTCGCCGGTAAGGCCGGCCGGAAGCTCCACCGGCTCCAGCGGCAGAAAGAAGTCCGGCGTCTCCCAGCGATAGTCCTCCCAATGCGCCCACCAGACGTCGTCGGAGGCGTTCTCCAGCGATCCCAGCAGCGCGAAGGCGCCCTCCGCGACCGCCCCTGGCTCGGGAGCGGGCCAATAGAGGATCTGCTTCTCCAACCCGCCCGAGCGGCCGGCCCGGTCCACGGCGCGGCTGCGGTAGCAGACCACCGCCACGCAGGCGTCCGGCAGCGCCCGCCAAGCCGCCGCGCGCACGGGGCGGTCCTCGGGCCCCAGGCTCAGCAGCTTGTCCAAGCCAAGTTTGCGGGGCTGGATCTCCGGGCTATGCGCGATCCAGCGGAAATCCGACGCCGCCTGGTGGACCTTGCCCAGCACGGCGCGATGGACCGTCAACGGAACGCCGGCCGCTTGATCGGCGGCAAGAGCCGGCCAGCGCGGGAGCTCAGCGGGCATCGGCCTCCAGGGTGCGGAACAGCCACTCGAACGGCTCAAACAGGTTCAAGGGCTCGCAGGCGCGGGCCCAGCGCGCCTCCAATCGCTCGTCAAAAAAGACCGCCGGCCGGACCACGCCGTGCGAGACCTCCACCCCGACCGAGGAGACGGGAAAAAGCCGGATCGTCGTGAAGAACGACTCCGCCCAGCTCAGCAGCTCAGGTTCCATCTTTTCGAGCACGAACTCTTGCGGCTGCTCGCGAGCGCGCCGCAGGTCCTCGGGCGTCTGGATGAGAATATCGGCCTTGGTCAAACAGATCGCCGCCGGAGTCGGGTCGAGATCGGTGTCGCGAAACGCTCGGCCCGCATGGTGCAGGTCTTCAAAGGCGCGTAGAATCTGTTCCTTGCGGCGCTTGGGCTCGCCGGTTGGGTCGAAAAAAAAGAGCCGCCCCCTGGCCCGCAGCAGCGACTGCAAGACCGGCTCGTCCATCTGTTCGTAGAAGACCCCGGCGCGGTCGTCGGTGTCGAGGATGAAGCGGTGACCGGTTGCGTGGCTGACAAACTCGTACGACAGCGCCGTGCCCTCGGCGCCTGTGGCCGTGGCTGTGGCTTCGGGGAAGCGGTTCTGCACGTCGATGGTATTTCGCATCGACTGGAGCCAGTCCTTGGTTGGCCCGTCCTTGAGGCGGACGGTCCAGCCGGCCTTTTTCAGCTCCGGGGCGCGGATGTAGAGCAGCGCCAGAAACG
>CAYOPA010000597.1:0-2976 GCA_964405625.1 uncultured Bryobacterales bacterium | reverse complement strand
TGACTGGGCGGATGTCTATCCATGACCAGAGAGGCAACGATCATGCTGCGATACCAGTTGGCCGTGTATGTGCATGCCGAGGTTCACAACCGTCTGGCGTCGCAGCGCTGCATCGAGGCCATCGGGCAACTCGATCCGCAGCCGTCGCGCATCCTGGTGGTAGACCACGCCCACGGGCGGCAGGGCGGCGCGGTAATTCTCCAGTGTGTGCGCCCAGTAGGTCGCCAGCGGGATGCTCTCCCGCTCCAGGCTCGACAGCTCGGCTCGGCCTGGCTGGTTGCGTAGCTTCTGCTCGCGCTCTTCGCTCTTCTTGCGGTAGCCCTCCAGCTCGTGGCGCACCTGCTCGGACCAGAGAAACGTAGGTCCATTGCGCAAGAAGTCGTCGCGCCAGCGCTTGAGGTCGCCCTCCAGTCCGATCCGGCCCACGTCCTGGTCCACCTCGGGCAGCAGCGCCACGGCCTCCGCCAGAGCCTCCAGCGCGTCCCGATCCTGCGCGACGGCATGCTCGTAGTCCTTCACCGCCTGCCGCGGGCCCTTGAGCTCGGAGGTGCGGGCGACATCCTTTCCCAAAGGCTCCAGCCGGGCTCGCCAATCGGAATGGCGCTGCTCCACGGCGGCCGCGAACGGTCCGGAGTCCTGGGTCCGCAGCGTTTTTCCCAGATCCTCGATCTCAACGAGTAGGTGAGAGACCTTCTGGAAGATCTCGTCCAGTCCGGCTCCAAGCTGGTCGATGGAGACAGACTGCATCAGCAGCTCATCGACCGCCGCCTGATTCCCAAACGCCAGCTTGAAGAACGAGCCGGCGTGACTGCGCAAGCGGTCCAGCGCCGCCTCCCGCTGGGCGTGAAACGGGCCGAAGCCGGGAAGCTTGCCCTCCCACGCCTCCAGCCGGCGTACGGACTCCTGGAGCCGGTCCTTGGCGCTCATCGTTTCGCGCTCCCGCCGGTCAGACGGCCCAGCAACTCTTCGGCGGCGCCGAAGTCCAGAATCGCCTCGCCCGCCGTGGCGCGCACCAGGGGCGAATCCGACAGCCTCGCAGCCGCGCCCGGTCCCTCATTCAGCACCGCGCGCAACCATTGGCGGGTCCACACGAGGATATTTTGAAGGGTCACGGGGTCGCTTTCAATCACCTCCGCCAGCCCGATGCCGCCGGGGTATAGGTCGACAATGGCGACGCCGAAGACCTGGGCGCCGTCGACGAAGACCCCGTGAACGGGAACAACCTCCAGGCTGTCCTCGTCGGCTCCCAGGTGGACGGGCAGCACATGCCGCAGGGCCGCGGCGAGCGCTTCGAGCGCGTCCTTGTCGGGGCCGGGCTCAATGGCCATGATGTAGGAGCGCGCTGTAAAGGCGACCTGGATGGGTTGGCCGTTGTTGTACGGCTGCACGGGGCCGTCCTCGGTGCGCTCCAGCCAGCCGGCGACGTGCTCGCGATAGGCCAAATCGGCCACGAAGCGGTAAGCGACCGTCCCGGCGCCTTCGACCAGCGTGCGGCGATGGCCGACCGTCTGCGGCCGCGCGATCGTGGTAAAGCGCCGCCGCCACGTCTGCCGAAAGCGATCCGTCGGGCGGCAATGGATGACGCGCTTCTCAGCGACCTCAATGGGCGAGTCCCACTCGCTGATCCGGTAGCGCTCGCCGGCGTGGATGAACACGCGTCCGGGGTAGGCTTCAATGCCGGCCCGCTCGTGGTCAACCTGCAACAGAGCCTCGCGGGCGGCCTCCTCGCGGCGCACCGAGACGAGATCGGCGCCGACCGTCCGCAGCGGGCGAGGAACCGCGTCGGGAGCCTGGTCGTTGCGGCACAGCCAGTCCATGCGCAGACGGCGATCGTCGTCCAGGAACAGGACTTCGCGGCGCACCAGCCGTCCCGACAAAGCCAGCTCGCGAAGCGTCGCCAAAAGGATGTCGCCGTCCCATCCCAGGCTCACCGCCAGATTGTCGCGGCGCTCTTCGACCTCGTGCAGGGCGTGCAGCAGGTGGCGGCGGACGATGCCCGGGTTGCCTTTGGCCGGAATCAGCAGCCGAGAGGAGCGCCAGGCGGTCCCCTCCTGGTCAAAAACTCGCAGCAGGTAGCTCAAGTACGGATTGGACGGCGGCGCGACGCCGACGAAGTGCGGTTGTCCCCGCTCGGTGGAGCGGCCGGCGGTGGCCAGGATATCGCCCAGCGCCAGCGCGTTGTCCTCGGTGATGGGCAGGATGCTGACTTCGGCCTCGGCGCGATCGGCGGCCATCCGCTGGGCGGCGCGAGTCCCCTCGCCATCCAGCGGCGCCTCTTCCAGGCCGCGGAGCTCCTGGTCGGCGATCTCGGCCGGAACGTCCAGGCGCGTGCGCCAGCCGGCGGCGACGGAGACGTACGCCGCGGTCAGCGGCAGGCGTCGCGAAGGCGGGGGCAGTGCGTCGATTTTGGCGCTGCGCAGAAGCTCGCGGTCGCTTTCGAGCAGGTACGCGCGCAGGGGCCGATCCGCTTCGTTTTGGACGCGCACTTCATCGCGGTTGCTGTCGAACTGTTTAGGCAACACCAGCTCTCGGAAAGCCTTCAGCTCGGCGTCGGCGTAGAGCGGCTTGCGCGCCAGCGCCAGCGTGCGTACGCCGGAGCGACCGTGCTCGGCGATGATCCGGTCCAGACGCCGCGAGATCGCCCAGATGTTGGCGGCCAGTGCGCCGGTGTAGGCGTGCGCCTCCCACCACACGACCATGCCGATGCGCGAGACCAGGTTGCGCTGTTGGACGTTCGGCTTGTTGGCTTCGTAGCGCAGCCGCGGCAGCAGGCGGTCGGAGAGCGTCTCCGCGTCAACGATCCAGACGTCGGCGTGGACCGCCTCCTGCAAATCCTTCCAAGAGCGCGGCGCGGCGACGACGGCCGGCGATTCCGTGGAGCCCTCGGACGGCGCGGTCCAGCGCTCGATGCGCTGGACGAGCTCGGGTTGCAGATAGGGTGTTACGATCAGCGTCGCCTCGCCCAGCTTGCGGGCC
>CAYOPA010000596.1:0-2981 GCA_964405625.1 uncultured Bryobacterales bacterium | reverse complement strand
TGCCCGGCGTGAGCGACCCGGCGCGCGTGATGGAGCTGTTGCAGATGTCGGCGCAGCTTGAGATCAAGGAAGTGCTCGACGGACCGCATCCTTCTCGCCAAGCCGCCATCGCGGCCCACAACGGGGTGTTGCCCGGGAACAGCGAGCTGGCGCCGTTCTCCTCGCGCGGTTTTGACGGCCAACTCAGCGAAGAGTGGTACATCCTCAACCGCACGCCGATTGTCTCGGGGCGCGACCTGCGCAACGCGCGGGCGCAGCGCGACACGCAGACGCAGGGCTGGCAGACGGGCTTTACGCTCTCTCGCGAGGCAGGGGCGCGGTTTGGACGCTTTACCGGGGCGAATATCGGCAAGCCGCTGTCGGTCGTACTGGACGGCCGCATCAGGAGCGTGGCGACTATCCAGGGACGCATTGAAGACGAAGGCGTCATCACCGGCATGGGCGGCGAGCAGGAATCAAGCGATCTGGCCTTGGTGCTGCGCGCGGGCTCGCTGCCGGCGTCGGTGCAGTATCTGGAAGAGCGGACCGTGGGCGCCTCGCTGGGCCAGGAGTCGATCGAGCAGGGCGTCCGCAGCGCGGCGCTGGGTTTGTTCTTGATCGTGGTGGCGATGCTGGTCTACTACAAGAAGGCCGGCATCAACGCCATCGTCGCCCTGTTGTTGAACCTGATCATCCTGATGGCCTGCCTGAGCTACTTCGGCTTCACGCTGACGCTGCCGGGCATTGCCGGCATCATTTTGACGATCGGCATGGCGGTGGACGCCAATGTGCTGATCTTTGAGAGAATCCGTGAGGAGCTCGCCGCAGGCAAGGGCGTAGTGGGAGCTCTGAACGCGGGTTTCGGTAAAGGCGTGCTGACGATCATCGACACGAACCTGACGACGATTATCGCGGCGGCGTTCCTGTTCTTGTTCGGGCGCGGCCCGGTCAGGGGGTTCGCCGTGACGCTGGCGATCGGCCTGATGGCGAACCTGTTCACTTCGGTTTTTGTCTCGCGGCTGATCTTCGATCTGGGCCTGGCGGGCAAGAAGCAGGTGAAGGAGCTGAGTATCTAGCGTGGGAGACGGAGCGGGCGGCGAAGGAAAATATTGCCGCTCTTGCGTGTTCGGGAACTTTTGAGTAGTAGCCGGTGTCCGTATCTACGGAGCCGGCGAAATGAGACCTCGATGCAACTGTTTGGCGAGACGAACATTGACTTTTTGGGCCGGCGGCACATCTTCGTCGGGCTGTCCCTCCTGCTTTTGCTCGCAGGAGCGGCCAGTGTCGCGCTCAAGGGCGGCCTTAGGCTCGGAATCGACTTCAAGGGCGGTACTTTGGTCTATATGAAGCTCAAGCAGGCTCCGGAGGTGGATCGCATTCGAGCCGCCTTGCAGAGTCAAGGCCTCAAGGTGGCCGCGTTGCAACCCTTCGAAGAGGGGCCGGACAGCCATGAGCTTAAGATCGACCTGGATCTGGAAGGCGAGGTTGTGGAGACGTCCGGCAAGCAGCAACTCGTGGAGACGCTACGGGGGCTGTTTCCAGGCGAGCCCGGCAAGATCGACTTGAACAACGCGGGCGAGGAAGCGCTGGCGGAGCGTCTGCGGAGCAACGCGGTCCTGGCCCAGTCTGATCTCGGCTATGACGAGATTACGTCGGCGGCCAAGCGCCTGATCGAAATCCGTGACAGCAGCCCGCATCTGGGCTTAATTTCCGACTTCTCAAAGTTGAACAACACCGGCGTACCGCGGGCCGTTCTCGACGCGCTGCCGAGCGAGGCCTACCTGGGCGATTTTGCGATCCGGGGGATGGAGGTTGTCGGTCCGCGGGTCGGTAAAGAGTTGCAAGCACAGGCGGTTAAGGCTACGCTGGCGGCGCTCGGCGGCATGTTGGTCTACATCGCATTCCGGTTCGAGTGGATCTACGGCGTGGCCGCCGTGGCTGCGGTCATCCATGACGTTTTGATTACGTTGGGATTTTTCTCGCTCTTTGACCGCGAAATCGAGTTGACAGTCGTCGCCGCTTTGTTAACACTGGTTGGCTACTCCATGAACGACACGATCGTGATCTTCGATCGTGTGCGCGAGAACAAAAGGCTCACGCGACGTTTAGGGATGGAGGAGTTGTTGAACCTGAGCGTAAATCAGACGCTGGCGCGCACGGTGCTGACCTCCGGGTTGACGTTCATCGCCGTGTTGTGTTTGTTTATCTTTGGCGGGGAAGTGTTGCGCAGCTTCTCTTTCGCTCTGGTGGTGGGCGTGCTGATCGGCTCGTACTCGTCGATCTTCGTCGCAAGCCCGATTCTGCTTTGGTGGCAGAATACACGGAACGCGCCGGCAGCCGCGGCGGCCGGACGCAACAAGCGCTGAGGTTTCCGTGAGGAAGCAATCGTCAAGCGGACGGCCAGGATGGACGATCGCCGCCCGCGCGGACAAGATGGAAAACCAGCGGCGAGCCGCCGCTGAGGGGGTGTGAGACAGCGATGTTCGAACAAAGTTTGATGGATAGGCACAGAGAGAAACGGCCATGGACGATGGCCGTCTCCTTCGGATTGCAGGTGGCGCTGATCGGTGTGGCGCTACTGATCCCGCTGCTAAACTACTACGACATTCCGGTGACCGAGCTGTCGACCTTCCTGGTCGCGCCGCCGCCGCCGCCGCCACCGCCGCCGCCGCCGCAGGCCGTGGTGAAACCCAAGAAGGTTATCCCCAAAGAGTTCGATTCCGGCCAACTCACGCAGCCGAAGAAGATTCCCGACAAGGTCGCGATCATCGACGAAGAGGACATTCCTCCCCCGTCGGCCGGCATTGCGGGCGTCGTTGGCGGCGTACCGGGCGGATCAGCCGGGGGAGACATTGGGGGAGTTTTGGGCGGCATTCTGTCCAACACGCCCAGCGTGGCGCCGCCCCCGCCCCCGCCGCCGGTGAAGAAGGACCCGCCGCCGCCGCAGCGCATCCGCGTGGGCGGAGCGGTGCAGAAGGCGCGCATGCTCAAGCAGGTCCAGC
>CAYOPA010000595.1:2058-2986 GCA_964405625.1 uncultured Bryobacterales bacterium | reverse complement strand
ACGGGCCAGCAGGGTGTCCAAGGCATTGGCCTGGACCAGGTTGCGCGGGTAGCCGTCGAGCACGAAGCCATTGCCGGTGTCGCCCGCGGTCAGGCGCTCCTCGAGCATGCCGAGCACGATCTCGTCGGAGACCAGGCCGCCGGCTTCCATCACCGCCTTGGCCTTGCGGCCCAGCTCGGTGCCGGCCTTGACGGCCGCCCGCAGCAGGTCGCCGGGGGAGATGTGCGGCACCTGCAGGTGCTCGCGCAGGCGCGTGGCCTGGGTGCCCTTGCCCGATCCGGGCGCGCCTAGAAGAACCAATCGCATTGTTGCAAGAACCCCCATAAACAAGGACGCACGGCGCCGTCTTCACCCCGTTTTGCAATGATGGGGCCGCCGACTGGCCGTGCGAATGGGGAAACGCTACTGGCCGGACCCGGCCAAGTCAACGAATTGTGCCCCGAGGGCCCCGCCAGCCGGGCTGGCGGGGCGCCGGCTCAGAAGTTGAACTTCAGGCCCAGGGCGTAGCTGCGGCCGTATTCCTCGAGCTGCAGGGTGCGGTCCGGGCTGCCCTGGTAGAGCTCCAGCGGCTCGTCCAGCAGGTTCGAGGCTTCCACGTACATGCTCCAGGACCGGCCGAAGTCGTAGCTGAGGCTGAAGTCGAGCTGGGTGTTCTCGGCCACGTAGATGTCGTAGTCCGGGCTGTCGCCGATCGAATCCAGGTACTCGCCGCGGTTGGCCAGGCTGAGCCGGGTGCTCAGGCCGCCGCGCTCGTAGCCGACGTAGGCGCTGTAGACCTCCTCCGAGGCCCTCGGCAGCGTGAAGGTTTCACCCGGGCGCTGGGGCAGCGTGAACTCGGTGTCCAGGTAGGTCGCGCCCACACCAACCAGCAGGCCGCTCATCGCGCCGGGCAGGAAGTCGAGCTGCTGCTGCCAGTTGAGCTCGATGC
>CAYOPA010000595.1:0-2048 GCA_964405625.1 uncultured Bryobacterales bacterium | reverse complement strand
CCGTTGACCGGGCGGGTGACCTCGAAGCCCGGGAACTCCGGGTCCGCGGTGGTCGTGGTCTCGGCGATGTAGCCGTCCACGTCCTTGTGGAACACGCCGATCGAGAATACGCCGGTGGTGCCGATGTAGTACTCCGCCGAGAAGTCCAGGTTCGACGACTCGTAGGGCTCGAGCTCAGGGTTGCCCGCTTCGACCTCCAGGTCCTCGCGGTTGATGGCTTGCCGCGGCGACAGGTCGCCGAATCCGGGACGGGCGATGGTGTTGGTCCACGCGCCGCGGATCACCCAGTTCTGCGCGCCGTCGTAGCGCAGGTGCAGACCCGGCAGGAAACTGTCGTAGCTGGAAGAGACGGTGCGGCTGGTCACCGGCAGCACCAGGTCGCCGTCGTCGTCGAGCTCGACCACGTTGCCGACGGCGTCGAACTCGGTCCGCTCGAAGCGGCCGCCAGCGATGATGCGCAGGTCGCCGATGTCGAAAGTACCCATGACATAGGCGGCGAAGATGTTCTCGTCGGCCGAGTAGTCGTCGGCCAGCGACAGGATCAGGTTTTCGGCCACGTCCCGCGGGCGTTCACCGAACCCACCGGCATTGGCACGCAGGTACTCGAGCATGCGGCGCACGCTGATTCCGTCGCCCAGGTCGCCAAAGCGGTGGGAGAACGGCGCGATGGTCCACTCGCCGAGACTGAGATCGGGCGTGACGCGCAGCTCGATCTCGTCGATGTCGGCGCTGCGGCTGCGCCAGCGGCCGAGCACGCCGGTCTTCCAGGTGGCCGGGCCGGCTTCAAAGCTCAGGTTCACGGCCGCCTGTACCTCGTCGTCGTCCACCGCTTTGGACTCCCGCACCAGGCGATCGAGCAGATAGTTGTCATTGCGCAGGTAGGCATCGCTGCCGCCCGGATCGGTGATCGTGAAGCGCGGAACGCCCGAGGACATGTCCACGATCGCGCCCAGGTCACCGACGCCGTCGTATTCGAAGCGCGATTCCACCTCGTCCGGCACGCGCTCGCTGGTGTCGGTGTAGCCGATGCTGTAGTCGATCATGCCGCCATCGAACAGGTTCTCGCCGCCGGCGGTGATGGCCAGCGTGCTCTGCTCCTTGGTGCGGAAGCGCAGGCGCCGACGGAACGCGTCCGGCGGAATGTCGACGAACTCGCGGGTTTCGCCGTTGGCGGCGGCCAGTTCACCGTCTTCGAACACGAATATGCTGCGCGCCCGGGTCTCGGCGTCGGTGAAGTCGCTGTAGAGCGTGCGCAGGTAATAGCGACCGCCGCCCTCGGGGCGCCAGTCTAGGTTGAGGTTGACGCCGGTGCGCGCGCGGTTGACGAAGTACTTGCGGTACTGGAGCTCGATCGGGATCAGTACGTCTTCGCCGAGCTCGTCGTTGAAGTCGTATTCGACCTCGACGTTGTCGGACTGGAAGTCGCGATCGGAGTAGCTCAGGCCGAATGCCACGCCGAAGGTGCCGTCGGCGTAGGTGTCGCTGAAGTTGAAGGAAGCCTTGGGGTTGGTGTCGCCGCTGAGCGGGACGTGGCTGGCTTCGATGCGGGCGCGGACGGAGCGGCCGTCGCGGTCGAAGGCCGAGGCCGACTCGATCTCGATGCTGCCGCCGATGGCGTCGCCGCTCATGTCCGGCGTCGGCGCCTTGACCACGGTGAGGCGCTCGGTCGAATCCGACGGGATCACGTCCAGCGTTGCCTGCCGGCTGTCATCTTCCGGCGTACCGATCGGCATACCGTTGACCGAAACGCTGTTGAGGTTGGCGTCCAGGCCACGGATGACCACGAAGCGGCCCTCGCCCTGGTCGCGGGTGACGCTGACGCCGGGCAGGCGCTGCAGCGACTCGGCCACGTTCTTGTCCGGGTACTGGCCCAGCGAATCCGAAGAGACCACGCTGATGATGGCGTCCGAGCTGCGCTGCAGGTCGATGGCGCGCAGCTGCGACTCCAGCTGCGGGCGCACTTCCACTACCACCAGGGTCTTGGCTTCTTCTTCCGGGTCCGCCGGCGGGGCCGGCTGCTGGGCCAGGGCGGCGGCGGGAAGCACGAG
>CAYOPA010000594.1:0-2992 GCA_964405625.1 uncultured Bryobacterales bacterium | reverse complement strand
GCGCCGTTGCAGGCGCTCCAGGTCCTCGGGCCGGTCGGTGTCGAGCGTCACGGCCGGGTCGTCGAGGTCCACAAACAGCGTTTCCGGCCGATGGGCGCGGATCACCTGCTTAGCGCTCGCGTCCACGGGCAAGGCGAGGATCTCGGCCGCGACCCCGGGCGCGACCAGCACCGGGTGACCCCGTTCGCCCCGGAAGCGAGGGATTACAACCGCCGCCCCGCTGCGCTTGAACGCGTCGCACAGCGCCCGCAGGCTCTCTTCGGCGAGGCCGGGGTGGTCCACCAGCGTGAACGCCGCGGGCGCGTGCGGCGGGATCGCCGTCAGCCCGGCCTGCAACGACGAAAGCATGCCCCGCTCGTAGTCGGCGTTGTGGACGATCTTGAGCCCCGGACGCGGAAGGAGGGTCGGGAGGATCAACTCGGCATGGCAGCCCAACACCACCACGGTCTCGTCCAGGACGCCTGTGAAGACATCGACCAAGCTGCCCAGGAAGGTCGTCTCGCCAAACGGCAGCAGCGCCTTCGGACGGCCCATGCGGCTGGACAGCCCGGCCGCCAGGATCACGCCGACCGGCTTCACGAGCCGCTCGGAGCTTCAACGGCCGGCTCGGATGCGGGCGCGTTCTCGGCGGCGCGGACCTCCAGCGCCCGAGGCGCGCCGTCGACAAAAATGGACTTCGACAGCGGGCTCCAGCCGGCTTGCGGACGGCGGCGGTGATGGATCATCTCCGCCACCACGGCCACGGCGATCTCTTCGGGGGTGATGGCCCCGATATCAAAACCCATCGGAGCATGGACGCGGCTGAGCTGCTCCAGCGTCAAGCCGTCCGCCAGAAGCTGCTTACAAACTTCGATGGTCTTGCGCTTGCTGCCAATCATCGCCACATAGCGCGCCCGCGTTTTTGCGGCCCAGCGCAGAACGGTCATGTCGTCGCGGTGACCGCGAGTGACGATGAGCAGGAAGCTGGAGTCGTTGACCTCAAGCTGCGGGAAGACCCGCTCGTAGTCGTCGGCGTGGACCGCGACCGCCTCGGGGAACCGCTCGCTGTTGGCGTACTGCTCGCGGTCGTCGATGACGACAGTTCGGAATCCAGCCAGCGCGGCGACCTTCGACAGGCTCTTGGAGATGTGGCCGCCGCCAAAGATGAAAGCGGTGGGGATGGGGAGCACGGGTTCCACGTAGACGTTGAGCCGACCGCCGCAGATCAAGCCGTTGTCGTAGGCTGCGTCCTGGCCGAGGTTAAAGGTCAACATGCGCGGCTTCTCGGTTTCGATCACCTCGCGCGCGGCGTTCCACACCTCGGCCTCGGTGCAGCCGCCGCCGATGGTCCCGATCATTGAGCCGTCCTCACGGATGAGCATTTTGGCGGACTGGAAGCTCGGGATGGAGCCCTGCACCTCCACGATCGTACAAAGCGCCGCTTTCTCGCCTTTGCGGCGGACTTCGACTAACTCCTCGAACACATCCATCGGTCGCGGCATGGCTGTCCATCATTATAGGAGCGGCCGGCTGATGTAAAGTTCTTGCAAGCCCGCTGCCGACTCGGCCCGCGCCGAAACGCTCGGCGGCCTTGCTGCATCCAATGACCAGGAACGGCGGGTGCAAGATCCCGCCGACGGCTGAGGTATGGGCGCATTGCGACTGATAGCGTTGATGTTGTGTTTGGCGATGCTCGGCGCGACCCCTGGGTTTGCCGCCGAAGCGCCGAAGGTGCAGCAGACGCGCGAACCGAAGAACGACAAGGAAGACGTCGAGGCCATCGGCGCCCGCAACGTCGACGGCAAGGTAAACTTCTACTCGATCGAGAAGGAGATCGCGCTCGGCCGCCGGATGGCGAACGAGATCGACCGCTCAGCGAAGATCATCGAAGACCCGGTGATCTCGGAGTACGTCAATCGTGTCGGCCAGAACTTGGTGCGCAATTCCGACGCTCAGGTTCCGTTCACCATCAAAGTGATCGACAGCGAGGAAATCAACGCCTTCGCGCTGCCGGGTGGATTCTTCTACGTGAATTCCGGCTTGATCAAGCTGGCTGAGACGGAATCCGAGCTCGCCGGCGTGATGGCGCATGAGATTGCGCACGTGACCGCCCGTCATGGCACTCGGCAGGCCACGCGCGGCCAGATCGCCAACATCGCCAGCATTCCGATGGCGATCTTTTTGCCGGTCGGCTGGCTGGGCTACGGTATCTACCAGGGCGCCCAGTTCGCGGTTCCTCTGACCTTTCTGAAGTTCTCGCGCGGTTTTGAGAAAGAGGCGGATTTCTTGGGTATGCAGTACCTGTACGCCACCGGCTACGATCCGACCTCGATGGTCACCTTCTTCGAGCGCCTACAGGCGCAGCAAAAGCGCAAGAAGGGGTCGATGGCGAAGGCGTTCAGCTCGCATCCGCCCACCAACAAACGCATCGATCTGATCCAGGAAAAGATGGGCGAGGTCTTGCCGGCCAAGCCGGAGTATCTGATCACGACGAATGAGTTCGATGAAGTGCGGGATCGGCTGATCCGGATGTCGAACCGAAGGCGCGACCAACCCGAAGACCCCAGCCGCCCGACTTTGCGGCGCACCCCTTCGGACACCATTCCCACCGGCGAGCCCGGCGGCGCCGAGCCCGGCGGCGACGAGGAAGGGGACGAGCGGCCGACGCTCAAACGCCGCCAGGGGAAGGACCCCAAGTAGGCCGCCTGCGAATAAGATGATGGGAGAGGCCGCCGGTCAAATCGCCCATGGGATTCGAGTGGAATGAGCTGTGGAGTCAGGGGCTGCTGGTAGTCGGGCCGGTTGTCGGCGGAGTGGCCCTGGTGCTCTACATCGCCGGACAGCGGTTGGCGGATGGAGTCTCGGCGTTGGCTCTGCCGGCGGACGGTAAGTTCCTAAAGGGCTTTTTCTACACCGGGGCGCTGGTGACGATTTGGCTCTCCTGTTACTACTACTACGGGGTGTTGGCGAGCGCCGGCGCCTGACGGCCCGCCTCGGGCTTCGCTGGTGAGCG
>CAYOPA010000593.1:0-2999 GCA_964405625.1 uncultured Bryobacterales bacterium | reverse complement strand
GACAAGGAGTTGTGTCCGGCCTGAACGGCGTGGGCCATACACGAGCACCACCCCGCCGTGACCCGTTGCCGCCAACGCCTTGCACCGGCGGCGGGCGTTGAGCCAGCGCCGGCCGCGGAGTGTCCTGCCGTCGCGCTGCGCGTGGTGCGGCGGAAGGTTCGCGCGGTTCCAGGACGCACCGGCCGCGCTCCGTCGCAGGCGGCCGGTTGGAGTCAAGCCGATCTCGGCGGGGATCGCGCGGCTCATGTGGCGGCCCCCGTCGTTTGCGCTGCCCACATTGCGGCGACCAGCGGGAGCGGCTCAGCCGCCTCAGACGCCAGATCGTGCCAGCGTTTGCCGAAACCGTTCATCTTCGCCAGAGCGAGGCCCCGCAGCCTCAGCCGTTCTTCGTGCGGGAGGCCATCACGCCAGGCGGTCAGTTCGGCTTTGTCGCGTTTGACCCGTTCGGCTTCACCTGCTCGTTCTTCTCTCGCCCGCTCGGTCCGCTCGGCGCTGGCGGCTCGCCGGCGGCGGATGCTCTCAGCGGCCGTGGCGGCGTGCTTGACGATCGCCGGCGCGGTGACGCCCGTCCCGGCTCCATCGCGCGTGGCATTGCCCAGCTTCAAAGCTTCGCGGATCACCGGGGCTAGGTCGGCGGGCTCGATGCCCGCAAGCGCCGCCCGCAGTGGGGAGGTCGCACTCAGGCCGTGCCGGTCCAGCGCCTTCACCACCGGATCAACCGCAGCAGCAGCATCGGCCTGCAGTTGCTGCTGCTGTTCTCTGTGCTGTTCTCTGTGCTGTTCCCGGCTCACCCCTGCGCCCCTTGCGCGCTCGGGTTGAGCCTCTTCGACGCAGGGGTGAGCCTCTTGCACGCTCACCCTGCGCCCCTTAACCGGCTCACCCTTGCGCCCCTTGTCGAGTTCGGCCCCGGCGGGTAAGGGGCGCAGGCTTGCACCTCTTGGTGTGGTCAAGCGGTAGAGACCCGGCACACCGCCCCCCGAAGCTGATCGCCCGCCGTTGGTTCTTAGCCGTTCGACTAGGCCCGCTTCGTCCAGTTCGCCGAGCGCCCGCGTTACGCTCGAGCGACTCAAGCCGGACCAGTAAGCCAGCATCTCCTTGCTGGGGTAGCAGTTGCCTCCGGCGTCGCCGTGCAGGTAAAGCGCCGCCAAGACGCGCACGGCGCGCCCGGCGAGTCGCGGCCATACCACCGACTGCATCACAGCCTCGGGAATGCGGGCCTCGCGGCCATTCGGCTTGACATCTTCGGGATTAGTGCGATGATTAAGCATCTTTGGTCCCGGAGTGCGCGTCGCTGGCAAGCAGGCGCACCCCATTCGCGCCGCCGTTAGGCGGCGTTTCTTTTTTCTTTAAGATCAGGCCGCGACAGCAGATTCACGAGCCTCGGCCACCTCGCGCCCAAATCGCTCGAGCGCGGGGGCAGATGTGTAGATCCGCCGTCCCAAACGGATATGAGCCAGTTTCACGCCATGTAAACCCTGATCGATCCACCTGTAGATGGTGCTCGGGGCAACAGGTTTCGTTTTTTCGCCGACCTTACGGCCGGCCTCAGACAACGTGAGTCGGTTTTCCAGTGTGATTTCGCCGTGCATTACCTAGCTACTCCCGTGCGGGGTATTCCGCTGGGAGCATCATCGGCGGATGCCGTGAGGTGGTCTGTAGCGCTGGTGTAGCGCTGGTGTAGCGCTACGATCCGGGGGCGTAGTAACCATCGCGTCCCTCTTTGGGACCACTGAAGCCGCGGGGTTTGAGTTTTTTAATCACAACTCGACGAATGTGTTCTTGGGTCGTCTCGTGCGGGGTGCCACTCAGCTTGAATTCGATTCCGGGCGAGTTAATACCCGGTTCAGCTTCAATGCAATCCGCGATCGCTCTGGGTGTTCCGGTGAGCGGAACCAAGCTATTTGTTTGGGCCTCCTCAACGGCCGTCATCGCCGCGCCAACCCACTCATCCCAAGACGACGGCGGCCCTTGCTGGCCGTCAGGTAGTACCCACGGCTCGCGTACCGCTTCGCCCGCCCAACGTCGCCCATTGGGCTCCCAAGGCGATTTCTGGATGTCGGTGATCTGGGGCGCATCGTCATCGCCGGCCCGGTGGTCGGTGACCAACCACTCCAGCATCAGAATCCGGTGTGCGATGTGCTCATAATCCGCCGGCAGTTTCGGCCAGACGGTTTTCGTTCCGCGTTCTCCATCACGCTCAGTGATGTCGCTGATCGCCATGACCAGCCGCTGGGCCGGTGAAAGAAGCAGGCAGTATCCACGGTCCAACCAGCCAGGAGTGTTCGGCGCACCGGGTTCATGGCTGGATAAGCCGTTTCTCTGGTCGGGTGGTAGCTTCGCGATTCTGGCACCTCGGGCGCGTTGCCGCCGCCGCCAACATGCCCGCTCGGCGCGATAGCGCCTTCGTTCGCGGGTCGCAATGGCTCGCGCGGAATACTCCGAGTCCAGCCATTGCCCCGCTTTGCGGAAATCCACTGGGTGATCGAGCACCAGCCTGCGGATTGCCTTGGCGCGATCAAGCCTTGCTTCACGGTCCGGTCCGTCGGCCATAGATCACCATCCTTTCGGCGGGCCGGCCCGGGCGGCGCCGGGGGGTGGTGGACCCGACGCCGCCCAGACCACGGCGGGAGCTAGCCGTCTGGCCCTTAATGTCGATTCTACGTCCTGCTTATCCGATCTTGAACTTTGCGATCACGTCCCGTGCCTTGGTGGTGTCGCGTTCGGCATACACCGCGTCGGTGATCGTGGTGCTCGAATGCCCGAGGATCACGGCGGCCGCTTCCAGTCCATACTCCTTGCGTATCAACGTTGCCGCGGTATGACGGAGCTGGTTTGGAGACCATCGCGGCACTCCTGCGGCCATGCATGCCCGTATGATTGTTTGGCGATACGCGATCCGATCGTACTGGTCGCCGATCGTCCGGTCCGTCTTGCGCGGCGTGGGGGGTTGGTCCGATCTTCGGTGTCCTCTGGCCCCGTCGGCCTTCCGTGCCGCGTTC
>CAYOPA010000592.1:0-3011 GCA_964405625.1 uncultured Bryobacterales bacterium | reverse complement strand
TGCGCGCGGTCTGCCAGAACCGCAACCTGTGGGGCGTCGAGGACTTCCAGGAGATCACCATCCGGCACTCGAAATACGCTGCCTCCCGCTTCGCCCACGAGGCCGCCCCGGCGCTGACCCGCTTCGCGGAGTCCTCGCCCGCGCCCTTCATCGAGGGCATCCGCGGGGCACGTGAGAAGATCGTCGCGCGGTCGGACGAGGACCGGCAGGACTTCCTGCGCAAGCGCGGCTTCTCCCGCGCCGAGAGCGCCCGGATCGTCGAGACCGTACTCGCCGAGGAAGGCCGCCCGCCCGAGAGCGTCTTCGACTTCGTGCAGGGCATCACGGCGGTTGCCCGGTCGAAGCCGCAGCAGGACGCACGGCTGGCGATGGAGGGGAAGGCGAAGCTATTGCTGGACCGGGTGGCGTAAGGTAGCTGCGTCGGCGGCGGTACAAGGATAGCACCGCCGCCAGACAGATGTGTTGACCGGCGGCAAGGAGAGCCCGCAGCGACATTCAGACAAGCCGCAGGACGGAAGGCACCTGTGCGGGTGCAGCATCGCACCGAACGGCCCAAGCCGCACAGTCGCGAGTTCGATGTAGCCTCGGTGCAGCGCCCGCAAAGCCAGGCCACCAACTAACAGCGTAAGAAACCGCTATCAGGATGGACTACAGGCCCACCATGCAATAACTTTCCAATCGAACCATGAAAATGAGGCCAGACTACGCTCGCCCTTGCGAAGTCCTCCTAAATGAAACCTTTGAGTGGGTCGCTCTCCTTGCGACAAAGGCCACTGAACGAAAGAAAAGCCTGGTATGACAGAGCATCCGATTTGGAACCCCGAAACCGGAATCACTGATCTGGATGCCGATCCTGTCCAACTTAGCGCCTCGGAAATACCGGGTATCAAGGCGGTGTGGACAGATCAGCGCAAGCGATTGAAGGGCTCCGCCCAGCTGTCCGATTTCACCGAAAAACTGAGCCGGGAATGGGCCATCGAGACTGGAGTCATTGAAAACCTCTATGAGATCGAACGGGGTGTTACCCAGACATTGATCGAGCGTGGCTTTCAGGCCGAACTTCTGAGCCATGGCTCGACCAACAAGCCGCGCGAGTATGTGATCCAGCTACTGCGCGACCAAAAGGATGCGCTGGATGGTGTTTTCGATTTCGTGAAAAGCGACCGCACCCTTTCTGCGTCCTATGTCAAGGAACTACACTCTGCTCTTCTGCGAAGCCAGGATACGACCGAGGGTCTGGACGCGCAGGGGCGACATGTTGATGTCCCCCTGATCAAAGGCGCTTGGAAGACGCAATCAAACTACCCGGTGCGCGACGGCGTTACATTCATTTATTGCCCTCCCGAGCACGTCGGCTCCGAAATGGATCGGTTGATCCAGATGCATGCGAAACATGTGGCGAAGTCTGTGCCAAGCGAGGTTCAGGCAGCTTGGCTGCATCATCGCTTCACCCAGATTCATCCCTTTCAGGATGGCAACGGCCGTGTTGCGCGAGCGATCGCCTCACTGGTTTTGGTGAAGGATGGCTTGTTCCCGCTGGTCGTGACACGGGATGACAAGCCAATCTACCTAGACGCGCTTGAGGCGGCGGACTCTGGCAATTTGAAGCCGTTGATCGATCTGATCGCCAAACTGCAGATAGGCCAGTTCCGCAAAGCTTCAGCAATTTCCGAGTCTCTATTGGTCGAGGAGGATGTCCAGGCCGTACTCGGAGGCCTGCTCAAGGCCGCTGACAAGGTTGCAGCGGACCAACTTGCTGCGCTAAGGGGCGTTTTCGACCTTGCACACATCGTCGAAGAAGACCTCAGCAATCGCATTACTGCGATTACGCCCACTGTCGCAGCTGCGCTTCAACGAGTGAGCGATGGAGCGACGGCTTTCGTCACTAAGTCTAGTTCGGACACGGACCACTACTTCCGAGCGCAGATCATCGACAATGCAAAGCATCACATCGGTTACTTCGCCGATACCGGCGAATACAGATCATGGGTGGCGCTCAACATGCGGTGGTCTCGTCGTGGACAGCTCGTGTTTGCGATTCATGGGATTGGTAGGCCGTTCAACGGAAGTCTCATTTGCGCGCCGTTCCTTGAGTTCAAGGACACTGACGAAGAAGGGCAAATGCGGGCCGCCTTGGTGCCGATCACAGAGGAGGGCTTCGTCTTTTTCTACAACGAGGATAGAGAGCGCCTTCTGTCGCGCTTCAGGCCTTGGAGGGAAAATGTGCTCAAAGTAGCCCTCAAAGAACTCACACAGAATTTGTAGATGGGGATCACACTCGTCAGCGCCGTCACGGATGTCAATTGATTCGAGATGCGGCGCTGACGCGCACTCGCACTCCAATGCAGGTCGCGATTGGCTACTCCGGCAAAAAGTGTCGACTTCATCGTTTCATGTGCATCTGTTCTCTACCCGCCCTCCAGGTTGCTCATGCAGCAGCGGCGAAGGGTCATCACGTGGATGCGGGAACGTCCGCAAGTACCGCAAAGCGGTCAGTGCTTCAGCGCGGCGGAGGTCACCGTGGCCGACCGCGCCGCCCCTCCAGAGCCAGAGAAGGCCGTGTTCTGCGTGACGGGTTTGGAGGTCGGGGGAGTGGCCCCTGGCCGGCCCGTCGCGGAGAAGTCCGATGGCCCGGAAGACCCAGACGCAACCGAAGATCACCCTCAGCGCCTCGCGCGACATTCCCTTCGACAAACTGCGGCTCAGCCAGTCCAACGTCCGGCATGTGAAGGCCGGCGTTTCTATCGAGGAGCTGGCCGAGGACATCGCACGGCGCACGCTCTTGGCCTCGCTCACCGTCAGGCCGGTGCTGGACGAGAACGGCGCCGAGACGGGCATGTTCGAGATCCCGGCGGGCGGGCGGCGCTATCGGGCGCTGGAACTGCTGGTGAAGCAGAAGCGCCTCGCCCGCACCGCGCCCGTCCCCTGCATCGTGCGCACTGATGGCCTCGCCGAAGAGGACAGCCTCGCCGAGAACGTCCAGCGCGCGCCGCTGCATCCGCTCGACCAGT
>CAYOPA010000591.1:0-3017 GCA_964405625.1 uncultured Bryobacterales bacterium | reverse complement strand
TGCTGCGGCCGGCCGTGGAAGGCTGGCGCCCGCCCGCGTTGGCCTGCTCGGCGGCGACCGGCGCGGGCGTCGAGGCGGTTTGGCGGGCTATCGCCGAGCGGGTCGAGCGTCTGCGGGCAAGCGGCGAGCTCGCCGCAAAGCGCCGCCGTCAGAGCCTGCGCTGGTTCGAGCAGAACGTGGAGCTACTGTTACGCGAACGCTTGGCGGCCGCGCCCGGCGCCGCCGCCCTACGCGCTGAGTTGGAAAGCAAAGTGGTCTCGGGCGAAACGACGCCGGCCGCCGCCGCGCGCGCCATGTTGGACGCGGTTTTCCCCAACCCGCCAATCAAGGAATCATGAAGCAACCCGTACAAGGCATCAACCACCTCGGCATCGCGGTTCGCTCCATCGCCGAGAGCCGCCAGTACTACGAGCAGACCCTCGGCGCCCTGTACGAAGGCGAGGAAGAGGTTGCCGCGCACAAGGTGCGGATCGCCTTCTTTCGCGTCGGCGACGTGCGGTTGGAGCTGCTGGAGCCGACCGCGCCGGATAGTCCGATCGCCCGCTACATCGAGCGGCGCGGAGAAGGCGTACACCACGTCGCCTTTACCGTTGAGGACCTCAGCCTGCGCATCGTCGAGCTGCAATCCGAGGGATTGCGGATGCTCGACGAAAAGCCCCGGCCCGGCGCCCACTCCAGCCAGGTTGCGTTCGTGGATCCCCGGAGCGCGCACGGCGTGCTCACCGAGCTGACCGAGCCGATTGAGACCCACCGCGCCCCGGTGGTCGACCGCATCCGCTTACACGCCCCGTTGCAGAAGCGCAGGGACGCCGCCTTCACCACTCTGACCCCGGAGGAGGCGGCGGCGCACATCCACCACGGCATGACCCTGGCCTGCGGCGGATTTACGGCCGCCGGCGCCCCCAAAGCCGTCCCGCGCGCACTGGCTCAGCGGGCGCGGGAGATCCACGCCGCCGGAAAGCCCTTCAAGATCCGCCTGCTCACCGGCGCCTCCACCGGCCCCGACCTGGACCAGGCCCTGGCCGAGGCCGAAGCGATCGCCTGGCGGGCGCCGTACCAGTCCAGCAAAGCTTTGCGTGGCCAGCTCAACTGCGGCGAAACGGATTTCGTGGACCTGCACCTGTCGCACCTGCCGCAGATGGTCAGCGGCGGTTTTTTGGGCAAGATCGACGTGGCGGTGGTCGAAGCCACCGACGTGACGCCCGACGGCCGCGTCTTTCTCACCAGCGGCGTCGGCGCGGCGCCGAGCTTTCTGGCGGCGGCCGAAAAAGTCATTATCGAGATCAACCGCTACCACTCGCCGCGGGTCAGCAGGTTGAGCGATATCGCCATCCTGCCCAACCCGCCGCACCGCCGGGCGATTCCGTTGTATCACCCGATGGACCGGATCGGCTGGCCCTACGCCTCGGTCGATCCCGAAAAGATCATCGGGATCGTGGAGCACGAGCAACCCGACGGCATCGCGCCGCCCACGCCGCCGGACCCGGTTTCCCGCAGAATCGCCGACAACTTCATCCGCTGCATCCTGGCCGAGCAGAAGGCCGGCCGCATCCCGCCGGAGTTTCTGCCGCTGCAATCCGGCGTCGGCAACATCGCCAACGCCGTGCTGGCCGGTCTGGACGAGCATCCCGACTGCCCGCCGTTCTACATGTTCACCGAGGTTTTGCAGGATTCCGTCGTCGGGCTGCTCGAATCCGGCAACGCCCTGGGCGCCTCCACCTGCTCGCTGACGGTGTCCGCGGAGCGATTGCGGCATATCTACGACAACATGGACTTCTTCGAGCCGAGGATCATTCTGCGCCCGCAGGAGATCTCCAATAACCCCGGCCTGGTCCGGCGACTCGGCGTCATCACCACCAACACGGCGCTGGAGGTGGACATCTACGGCCACGTCAACTCGACGCACGTGGGCGGAACGTACATGATGAACGGCATCGGCGGCAGCGGCGACTTCACGCGCAACGCCTATTTGTCATTTTTCATGTGCCCGTCGATCGCCAAGGGCGGTCGCATCTCAACGATCGTGCCGATGGTGACCCATGTGGACCACACCGAGCACTCGGTGCAGTTTGTAATTACCGAGCAAGGCTTCGCCGACCTGCGCGGGCTGGCGCCGTTGGAGCGGGCGCGGACGCTGATCGACCGCTGCGCCCATCCGGCATATCGCGACTACCTGCACCGTTACTTGGAGAGTGCGCCGCCGGGGCACATCCGGCATGACTTGGACCGCTGCTTTGATTTGCATCGCAACCTGCGCGACACCGGGCGGATGCTGCCGGAGTTGGGGGATTTCGAGTAGTCAGGCCGACGGACACGAATGTCCGTCGCTACCAAAAGCAGCTCCAGTAGCGGCGGACATTCCTGTCCGCCCTGGGGGCAACCGCACCAAGTCGAGAGCTTGGTCGAGCTCCAGAGGCGCGGCCGTTGCGGCCAGCCCCACCCGAAACGCCGCTTCGCCCAGGATCTCCTGAGGCTCGCGCCCCCGCCGCCGCTCGTCGGCGATGGCCCCTGCGGAGGTCTTCTTGCTGAGCTTCGCGCCAGCGTCGTCCACGATCAGTGGGTGGTGGTAGTACCGAGGCGGTCGGTCGGCGCCAAGCAGGCGCGCCAGCCGCAACTGCCGTCCGGTCGAGCTCAACAGATCCTCGCCCCGGATCACCACGTCCACCTCGTGCGCCAGATCGTCGGCCACCACGGCGAGCTGATAGGTCCAGTTGCCGTTGCGGTCGCGGATGAGCAGGTCGCCGATCTGTTCGCACGGGGCCTGCTCACGCCGCCCCACAAATCCGTCGGTAAAGGACTCAACGCCGGGCTCCAGCCGCACCCGCAAGCCGTGTGGCGCGCCGACGGGGGCATGGCGATTCCGGCAGAAGCCCCTGTAGCGCAGCTCGCCGTCGACGCCGGGCCGGAAATGCTCGGCGATGCGCTTGCGCGAGCAGTCGCAGCGATAGACCAGCCCGGCGGCTTCCAGCTTGGCGAGCGCCGCCTCGTAGCGCGGCGTGCAATCGCTCTGGCGGTAG
>CAYOPA010000590.1:0-3021 GCA_964405625.1 uncultured Bryobacterales bacterium | reverse complement strand
CGAAACCGGCCCCCCCGCGACAGACCGCGCCCCCCGAGCCGGCAGCGCCCGCCATGCCGGCCATGCCAGCCGCGCCCATTGCCGGGGAAGATGATTTTGACGACGAAGAGATTCCGGACGAAGAAGAATTTGCCCGGCTGATCGACTCCCAAGACTACACCGCCACCGACGAAGACGAAGAGCCGCAGGGCCTGCTCAAGGGCGTCATCGTCAGCGTGCGCGAGGACGGCGCCTTCGTGGATGTGGGCGAGAAGTCCGAAGCGTTCCTGCCTCTGGCGGGCTCCAAACGCACGAAGAAGCCGGACTGGCAGCCCGGCGACGAGATCGACGTCACCGTCTCCGGACGCGCCGCCGACGGCTACCTGCTATTGAGCAGCGTGGAATCCACCCGCCCCGGCGAGTGGTCCGAAATTGAGGTCGCCTACGCCGGCGGCGCCATCGTCGTCGGCAAGGTGCTCGAGGTCGTCAAGGGCGGCCTGGCCGTACACGTGGGCGTGCGCGGCTTCTTGCCCGCCTCCCGCTCGGGCGAGCGCGACCAGGAGAGCCTGGAAGCCTTGGTCGGCCAGGAGATCCGTTGCCGGATCGCACAGCTTGATATCGACGACCGCAACGTGATCCTCGACCGGCGCGCGCTGATCGAGGAAGAACGCAACAAGCAGCGGCAGGTCGCCCTCGGCGGCTTGGCCGAAGGCGCCGTCATCACCGGCGTGGTGCGTACCATCCGCGATTTCGGAGCCTTCGTCGAGCTCGCGCCCGGCGTCGACGCGCTGCTGCACATCAGCGATATTTCCTGGGGCCGCGTGGACCGCGTCGAATCCGTCCTCAAAGAGGGCGACGAGATCCAGGTGCAGGTGCTGCGCGTGGACGACGACGGCCGCCGCATCGCCGTCGGACGCAAGCAGCTTGAGTCCGACCCGTGGACCTATGTCGCTGAAAGCATCAAGGTCGGCGACCGCGTCAGCGGTCAGGTGACCCGGCTGAAGGACTTCGGAGCCTTCGTCGAGCTCGCGCCCGGCGCCGAAGGGCTGATCCATATCTCGGAGATGTCCTGGTCGCGACGGCTCAAGCATCCGTCGGACGTGCTAAAGGAAGGCGATCAGGTTGACGTCGTGGTGCTCGACATCGACTTGGTCAAAAAGCGCGTGGGGCTCGGCCTCAAACAGGCCCTGGGCGATCCGTGGGACCGCGCCGAGCAGGACGCGCCTCCTGGGACCATCGTGGACGGCGTGGTGCGCAAGACCACCAACTTCGGAGCGTTCGTCGAAGTGCTCGAAGGCGTCGAAGGGCTGTTGCACATCTCCGACATCACCTCGGACCGCCGCCTCAACCACCCCAACGAAGTCGTCCGCGTTGGCGACAAGGTCCGCGTGAAGGTGCTGGAGCTCAACCGCGAGCGCCGCCGCCTGAAGCTCGGGATGAAGCAACTCGAGCCGACCGAGCAGGACCGCTTCCTGGAGAGCGTCAAGCCGGGCGACACGGTCACCGGCCGGGTGCTGCGGCTGCGCGGCGCCGAGGTCGATGTGGAGCTTGGCGAGGGCGTGCAAGGCGTCTGCCTGCTGCGGGCGACCGGCGACGCGCCGGAGCAAACGGCCGGCGCGCCCGAAGGCGATGTCTCGTCGCTGAGCGCGATGCTGTCGGCAAAATGGCGCGGCGGCGGAGGCTCCAGCGTGCCGGAGTCAGAGCTCCACGAAGGCGAGCTGCGCAGCTTCCGCATCTCCGCGATTGACGCCGAAAACGGCGCCGTAACGCTAGAGCTGGCTTAACCAGTAGCGACGGACATTCCTGTTTCCATGGAGAGGTGTTGAGCGACAGCGGTCCCCTCCTAGCAGTACAAAAAGGCGAGCCCGGCGCCCAGGCAGCGGTCGACTCGGAGACCTGACCCAGGTGGACTCGACGTACTGTGATCGCATGCTCTTCGGCGAGCGCTTCACCCACCGCGGGCTCACCCCGAGCTGCTCGGCAGCTCAGGGGGATCGTTTCACATGGCGCCGACACAGCACGCCGACGCCTGTTGCCGCCTCCGTGTCGCCCGTATATACTGAGTTTTCCCGTTTTGGGCAAACCGTGATGTCGATTCGAGCGACAGTCAAGAGCACCAGCGCCAAGGCGCCCGGCCCGCGCGGGTCCAAGCGGCTGACGCTGGAGCAGGAATTCTTCTCGCCGCAGCGCGAAGCCGCGATGTTCTACGGGCTATTTCTGCGCGGGCACTCGGCGGACTCGATTCGCGCGGAGATCGACATTCCGCCCCGTTTGTTCCGCAAATGGATGCGGGCGCGGGAGTGGGACGAAAACTTCCGCAACGACCTGCAGAAGATGTATCAGTACCGCAAACAGGTGCTGGCGATCTTCGATTCGCTGGTGACCAGCGAGAAGGCGATGTCGAGCTGGCAGTAGGTCCGATCCCTACCGCCCACCCCTCAATTGCTAGAGTGGGAATTCGGCCCGATCGGCGGGTCGCTCCATCTCATCATGTCCGAATCGAAGTTTCTCGTAGAGATCGCCCACAGCCCTGACTCCGACGACGCGTTCATGTTCTACGCCCTCGCAAAGGGGTTTGTGTCATCGGAAGTCGTTGATTTCAAGCATATTCTCAGCGATATCCAGTCGCTCAACGTGGCCGCCCGCGAGGGCCGTTACACGATGACCGCGATCTCATACCACGCTTACCCCTACGTCGCCGACAAGTACATCCTGACCTCGGCCGGCTCCAGCGTGGGCGACGGCTACGGCCCGATCGTGGTGGCGCGCGAGGACCTCGACCCTAAGGACCTGCAGGGCAAAAAGATCGCCGTGCCGGGGCTGCTGACCAGCGCCTATCTGGCCATGCGCATCTTCCAGCCGGACTTCGAGCCGGTGGTGGTCGATTTTGACAAGGTGATGGACGTGGTGGCGAGCGGCGAGGCCGACGCCGGGCTGATCATCCACGAAGGCCAGCTCACCTGGTCGAGCTCGAATCTGCACAATGTGGTCGACCTGGGTGCGTGGTGGAAGCAGGAGCACGGCCTGCCGCTGGCGCTGGGA
>CAYOPA010000589.1:0-3063 GCA_964405625.1 uncultured Bryobacterales bacterium | reverse complement strand
CCGGCGAAGCTCGATAACCCGGACCGCGCCCGCTGGTTTGACACCTCGTTCAACACCCAGGGCGCGGCGTGGGGTCAGCCGCAGCAGTTCACCTTCGGTAACGGCGGCCGCAACATCCTGCGCGGGCCGGGCCGCACCAACTTGGACTTCTCGTTGTTTAAGGATTTCCCGATCAACGAACGGTTCAACATGCAGTTCCGGGCGGAGGCGTTCAACATCTTCAACACCCCGCAGTTTGGGCTGCCGGCTTCCGCGATCGGCAACCCCAATGCGGGGATTATCAACTCGATCGTGGGCAACCCGCGGCAGATGCAGATGGGCCTGCGTTTGTCGTTCTGACCAATCAACCCGAGGCGGGGACGGACCGGATCGTCCGTCCCCGCGCTCCTCATGCGGCGAACTACGCGGCGAACCAGCCCTTGGTCCGCTTGCAGAATCCCACCAGCATCAACATCAGCGGCACCTCGATCAGCACGCCCACCACCGTGGCCAGCGCCGCGCCCGAGGAGAGGCCGAACAGCATCACCGCCGTAGCAATCGCAACCTCGAAGTGGTTCGACGCGCCGATCAAAGCCGTCGGGGCGGCGTCCTTGTACCGCAAACCCAACTGCTTCGCAAGTCCGTAGCCGAGCGCAAAAACCAGCACCGTCTGCAAGAACAGCGGAATCGCAATCCACAGGATCGTCAGCGGATTGGCGGCGATCACTTCGCCCTTGAAGCTGAACAGCAGGACCAGGGTGGTCAGCAACGCGGCAATCGTCACCGGCGAAAGCAGGTAGAGGAACTTGTTTTGGAACCACTCCTCGCCCTTGGCCGCGATGATCCAGCGCCGGGAGAAATAGCCGGCCGCCAGCGGCAGCGCCACATACACGCCGATCGACAGCAACAACGCCTGCCACGGCACCGGCAGCCGCCCCACGCCCAACAGGAAGCCGCCGAGGACGCCGTAGAGGACCAACATCGTCAGCGAGTTGATCGCCACCATCACCAGCGTCAGCGCGTCGTTGCCGCGCGCCAGGTAGCCCCACACCAGCACCATCGCCGTGCAAGGAGCGATGCCGAGCAGGATGGCGCCCGCCAAATAGCTGCGCCACAGCGGGATTTCCAGCATCTTCACGCCGTCCTGAAGCACGACCGTTCCGGCGCCATGGACCGCCCCCTCCGGCAGATTGAGCCCGAACGGCATCTTCACCAGATCCGTCGCCTCCGGTCCGATCACTCCGAGCAGCGCCGTTCCCAGAAAGAACACCGCGATGGCGTACATCGTGAACGGCTTGATCGCCCAGTTGATGAACAACGTCAGCAGCACCGGCTTGGCGTTCTTGCCGGCCCGCACCACTTTGGCGAAGTCGATCTTCAGCATGATCGGGTACATCATGAAGAACAGGCAGATCGCGATCGGAATGGAGACGACCGGAGCGCCGTCGATCATCAGCGACATGCCGTCCAGCGTCTTCGCCAGACCGGGCGCGGCCTTGCCCAGCAGGATGCCGCCCACAATGCACAGCCCCACCCACACCGTCAGGTAGCGCTCAAACACGCTCGTCATGGTCCGTTCGGCTTCCAGGCCCGTTTTATGCGCCTTCATCTATTCCTCCATGGCAATATCGCCATCTCACGATCAAAAAAAGGGGGCTACTCCGCCGCCACCGCCTGCTGGGCCTCCAGATGCTGGCGCAGGACAGTGTCCAAGCATCCGAAAAAACCGTCCAGGCACTGGCAGAAGGAGCCGTAGTAGCTCATCGAGCCTTCTTTGCGCACCTTCACCAAGCCGGCTTCCTTCAGGACCGCCAGATGCTTGGAAACCGTGGACTGATCGGAGCCGACCAGCTCGGTGAGCTGCTGCACGCACAGTTCCCGGTCGCGCAGCGCATCCATCAGCAGCAGACGGCTGGGATGCGCCAGCGCCCGAGCGATCTTCGCCCTGGCTTCGTAGAAATGTGCGGAGCGGACCGGCCTGACCTTATCGCCATATTCCCATATCGAGGCGCCTGGCGCCCACTACCAGTACCCCAACCGCCGCGCCATCGCCGGCCGGCGGCGGGGCCGCGTCAGGATCAGCAGCGCGCCGGCGACAAAGCCGCCGATGTGCGCCCACCAGGCCACTCCCCCGCCCTCGGCCCCGATCGACGAGGCGCCCGACAGAAACTGGATGGCGAACCAATACAGCAGCATCACAGCCGCCGGCAGCTCCACCGTAGTGAAAAAGATGATGAACGGAATCAGCGTGGTGATCCGCGCCCGCGGAAAGCGCACCACGTAAGCTCCCATCACGCCCGAGATCGCGCCGCTGGCCCCCACCGCGGGGACCGACGACAGCGGGTTGGTCAAATAGTGCGCAAGCATCGCCAGCACGCCGCACGCCAGGTAGAACAGCAGAAATCCACCGTGGCCCAGGTCGTCCTCAATGTTGTCGCCAAAAATCCACAGGAACCACATGTTGCCCAGCAGGTGCATCAGCCCGCCGTGCAAGAACATCGAGGTCAAGATCGGAACCAGCCCCTGGCCCAACGGCGCCCGGCCGGTCAGAGCGGCGGTGATCGTCGCCGGCGCGGCGCCGAACGACTGCACGAACGCCGCCCCAGCCGCCGGGGCTTCCACGTACAGGCTCATCTGGTAGAAGAAGACCAGCGTATTGGCCAGGATCAAGGCGATGGTGATGTAGGGGAACGTCCAGCGTGGGGCGTTGTCGCGGATCGGGAACATCCGCCCTCAAAGTAGCAGGCTATTTGCCGTTCACGCGCGTGGCGAATTCCGGGTGCGTGCGGCGTTCGCCGGTCGCGATCAGCTCCTCGGCTTCGGCGAGCGTCCTGACGCCGCCGCGCGCGCCGATGGCCTTGCAGTTGAGCGCCGCCATGGCGTTCGACAGCTCCAGCGTCTGGTCCAGCGGCCAGCCCGCGAGCACCCCGTAGCAGAAGGCTCCGTGGAAAACGTCGCCGGCGCCGGTGGTATCCACGCAATTCACCACGAACGCCGGCGCGTAGTGAAACTTCCCGCCCTCCAGCGCCAGCGCGCCGTGGGCGCCCAGCGTCATCGCGGCCACCCGCATGCCGTACTCTTTCT
>CAYOPA010000588.1:0-3075 GCA_964405625.1 uncultured Bryobacterales bacterium | reverse complement strand
CCGTTCCGTGGATTATGAGTCTTAACCGCTTGTCTCAAAATTGGGGGCAAGTCCAATTCCGCTGATGATGATCACCGATTCCGGGCTGAAGGTAATCAGCTCGGAGCGGAGCGACGCTGGAGTGATTATGATTCCCGAAGTGATCGGCATGAGTCAAGGATTGGACTCATTTCGTAGCTGGGCGGATGGGGCATCATCATCTCGTTTCTCCTTGTTTTGTGTCCGAGGGGCCTGAAGTTGGTGGCGCAAAGTTTGCTGGAGCAACTTGCTGAGTCGGGTTGAGTTGTCGCCAGCGCTGCTCGAGTTGATCGGTTTGGCGGGCCAGGTAGTGCCAGTAGCTGGGGGAGGCCGACAGCTGAGACGCTTCGGCCAGCAGATTGGCGAAGTAGCGCAAGCTGGAGATCAGCGGCGCCGTCGGCTGATTGAGCAGGGCGAGGTACTTGCGGGCGCAGCCGAGCAGGTAGGCTCGCTGGATCTGCTCGAACGACACGTTGCGCTGACGCCATTCGGCGGCGAGTTGTTGGTCAGCCGCGGTGAACGTTCCCTGGACGCAGGAGCGAGTCAGGAACAGCTGGCGGACTTGCTCGAGGTAGTCGGTCTGGTCGTTGGCCGGCGGATCGACAGTCTGCTTGTGATAGGGCCAGAAGCGGTCATTGATTTCGATCCAGCTGGCCTGATGCTGGTTAGCGGCGGTTTCGACTTCACGGACGCCCTGGCGTTGCAGCTCGCTCAGGTAAGGGGTGATCGAGCGGGGACTCTTGCCCAGCCGACGAGCCAGATCGGCATGCCGGAATCGTAGTCGGGCTGTGCGGCGCTCGGCGTGGAGGCATATAGAGACGAACAGCTTGAAGGCGCCGTCGGAGAGCAGCGCCAGAGCTTGTTCGACCTCGCGGCCGGCGGCGAAGAAGCCCGACGGGCGTTTGAGAGTGAGCTGACTCATGATTGCGGCTCCTCGTCGGGGGACGATGTACGGGTGCGTTTCTTGCGCAGCGATTCGCCATCGAGCTCGATGCGATGGGCGTCGTGCACCAGGCGGTCGAGGATGCTGTCTGCCAGGGTGGGATCGCCGATCTGGGCGTGCCACTTGGCCACCGGAAGTTGGCTGGTGAGGATGGTCGAGCGGCGTTGATAGCGGTCGTCGCAGATTTCAAGAAAGTCGCGGCGTTCGACTTCGTTCAACGGGGCCATGGCCCAGTCGTCGACGATCAGCACATCAATGCGAGCCAGGCGCAGCAGCCGACGCGGCAAGCTGCCGTCGGCGCGGGCGATGGCCAGGTCGCGGAACAGCTGAGAGGCGCGAGTGTAGAGCGCGGTGTAGCCGTCGCGACAGGCTTTGTGAGCCAGGGCGCACGCCAGATAACTCTTGCCGATCCCGGTGGGACCGAGGAGGAAAAGATTGTGATGCTGGCGCACCCAGCGCGAATCGGCGGTGAGGCCGCGGATGAGCTTGCGGTCGAGTCCGCGCGAGTGACGGAAGTCGATGTCTTCGACCGCGGCGGAGAGCGTGAACCTGGCTTGAGCCAGCCGCCGGCTCAAGGCGCGGTTCTCCTTCCAGGTCCACTGCTGGTCGACCAGTAAGCCGAAGCGTTCCTCGAAGCAGAGGTCGGCGATGTCCGTATCCTCCTGTTGTTGCCGGAAGGCCTCGGCCATGCCGTTGAGCTTCATCGTGTAGAGCTTTTCGAGTGTTTGTTGGGTCAACATGAGGTCTCCTGTTGGGTGGCCAGATCGAGGGCTTGAAGCAGCCGCGGCGGATCGTAGTAGTCCGCGCCGCGGATGTTGGGGTGCTCGACGGGCGTACGCTCGGGCGCCGAGTCGTCGAGCGGTTGGCGGTCCAGGCCGCTGGCCAACATCGACTTGAGGCTTTGATACGAGCAGGCGTCGAAGTGCAGAGCGCGCCGCGACGCCGCTTCGACTCGCTCGGCCGAGTGCATCTTGCTCAGCCGCAATATGCCCAGGCAAGAGCGGTAGCCCATCTCGGGATGGGGCTTGGAGGCCAGGATCGTCTCGAACACACCGGCGGTTGCAGGGCCGACGTTGCGGGCCCAATCGATCAACCGCGAGGGCGTCCACTCCAGGTGCTGCTGATGCGACTTGGGACGGTGTTCGTGAATCGTCGTCTGACGGTAGGGCTCCTGGCTGCGCGGATGCGAAGCGACGCGGCGGCCGCGATGAAACACTTCCAGCGTGCCGGCGGTCAAGCGCGCCTCGACGAGCTGGCCGACCAGCTGATAGGGGACGGAGTAGTAATGACGTTCGACTTGGATGTGATAGTCGATGTTGACGCGCGCCGTCTTCCACTCGGCAAACTCGTAGCGCTGCACAGGCAAGGCCTTTAATGCCGGACGGTCGAGTGATTCATACAGGCTCAACCGTGAGCCAGAGCGCTTGCGGAAGGCTCGCCGGTTGAGCCGCTCCAGCAGCTCGGCGATCGCCTGATTCAGTTCCCCGAGCGAGCGGAAGCGCCGCTTGCGCAAGGCCGCAACGATCCAGCGTTCGACGACTTGGACGCCGACCTCAACCTTGGCCTTGCCCAGAGCCATCAACTACACATGATTTCGCCGGATCACCACAGGTTCGGATCACGCATCCGTTCCATCCACTCCGGGATCAGTCGTTTCCGTTCATCGTGTCCAAGCAGATCTGGGGAGAGCACCGCGCGACGATCCAACTTCCCGACGGCACGCCGTTATCGGTGCCGGTCAGTTGGACCGACGCGCGTGCAGACGATCCGTACATCAGTGTGGCGGGGGGCCGGGCGCAGTTCCGCCTGGAGGATCTACAAGCCTTGACCCGGCTGATTGCGTCGAGAAAGGAGCTCCGATGAGTTTGCGGAAGTGTCATTTGAATTTCGTCCACTATGTCAACACCATAACGTCCATGGCGGTCGAGGCTTCCGGAAGGAATCAGCGGGAATGTCTTGGATATAGAGCCTACAACTCAAGTCAGGACTGCCTTCCAGCGGGCGTTCGCGCACTTGACAGATGCTTCAGTGCGGACATAATAATAGTGACACTCATGAAGCGATCGAAACCAGACCGAAATCGCGATCCGAAGACTGAGGCGTTGCGTGAGCAA
>CAYOPA010000587.1:0-3080 GCA_964405625.1 uncultured Bryobacterales bacterium | reverse complement strand
CGTCGCGGCCGGCTCGCCGGGTGCGTTCATGGCATGGACGCGCAGCGCGACGATGCGACCCTTCATGCGCTCCGTCAGCCCGCGCATCCTGCGGGGCGTCTCCGGGTCGAAGGCGTCCAGCAAAATCGTCCCCTTGAAGAAGCCGGGCGACGGCTCGTTCTCGAAGCAATACTCCAGGTAGCGATGGTCGTCCTGATACGGCTCTGGATGCACGATCACTGAATGTTTCAAACTACTTGCATGGACAAACTTCATGTAATCATGGATGTCGTTCGGCTCGGGTTGATACGGCCCGTTGGGGTGGTAGGGGAATCGTTTCTGGTCCTGGGCGAACAGGTGAATGTGGGTGTCGATGAGGACCTGTTCCGGGGACCGCTGGGCGGCCAGCGGCAGCGCCAGAGCGGCGCCAAGGAAGCTGCGGCGGGTGGTGAGAGAGAGCATGGCGGCGGCTCAGTGTATCACGTGGAAAAGCGTTAGCATCGGGAGATGCGCGGCCCATTTTGCTTGATTGTTCTCTCTGCGATGAGCCTGATCGCCGGGCCGCGGGAGGCGGTCGACAACCTGCTCGCCGACCCCGCCGTGCAGCGGGCGCTGGCCTTCATCGAACAGAATGAGCCGGCCATCATTGAGCGCCAGATCGCCTTGACGGAGATCCCCGCGCCACCCTTCGAGGAAGGCCGGCGCGCCGCGGCCTATGCCCGGATGTTCGAGGAACGCGGCCTCAAGAACGTCCGAATTGACGACGAAGGCAACGTGCTGGGCGAGCGGCCGGGCCGGTCAGCGGCGCCGCACCTGGTCTTCAGCGCGCACCTGGACACGATTTTTCCGGCTGACACCGATGTCAAAGTGCGCCGTGAGGGCGCTGTTTTGCACGCACCGGGCATCGGCGACGACGGCCGCGGCCTGGCCGTGCTGCTGGCCGTGATCGAGGCGCTCAACCACGCCGCCATCGAAACCGAGGGGCCGATCACGTTTGTCGGCACGGTGGGCGAGGAGGGCTTGGGCGACCTGCGCGGCGTCAAACACCTCTTCGCCGAGGAGCTCAAGGGCAAAATTGACCGTTTCGTCTCCGTCGACGGCACGCAGCACAACATGACCGATGTGGGCGTGGGCAGCTACCGCTACCGGGTTACATTTTCCGGTCCCGGCGGGCACAGCTACGGCGCCTTCGGCATGACCAACCCAATCCATGCGCTGGGCCGGCTGATCGCCAAGATCGCTGATTTTGAGGTCCCCAGCGAGCCCAAGACAACCTTCAGCGTTGGAAGAATAGGCGGCGGAACCTCAGTCAATGCAATTGCTTATGAGGCATGGTTCGAGCTTGACATGAGATCGCATGACAAAGATTCCCTGGAAACCGTCCACGCCAAGTTCCAGCAGGCCGCACGCGAGGCTCTGGCCGAGGAGAAGTTGCGCTGGAACGACAAGGCCGAGCTGAAGGTCGAGCTGCGGCAGGTCGGGCTGCGTCCGGCCGGATCGAATCCAAAAGGCTCGCCGGTCGTCGAAGCGGCTCTGTACGCCACCCAAGCGCTAGGCCTCGAGGCGGAGATGCGCGCGGGCTCTACTGACGCCAACGTCGGCATGGGCTTGGGCATTCCGTCGATCACGATCGGCGGCGGCGGCAAGGGCGAGGGGGCGCACTCGCCGGCGGAGTCCTTCGACACCACGGATTCCTGGAAGGGCTCGCAGAGGGCGCTGCTGGTGGCGCTGGCGCTGGCGTCCACGCTGGAGCCGTGATATTGCGCAGCGCCATTCCTGAGGAATTTTGCTACGATCGCCCCTGATGAACCGCCGCACCTTTGTCCGCTCGGCCGCCGCGTTTGCCGCCGCCACCCAAGCCCGCCCCATCCTAGGGGCCAACGACCGTATCAACCTCGCCGTGGTCGGCGTCGGCGGTCGCGGCCGTGATCATATGGAGTACTTTTCGGCGCTCCCGGAACAGAAGATCGTGGCGGTCGTCGACGTCAATCAGGAGGCGCAGGAGCGGGCGCAGGCGATGGTCCGTAAGCTCCAGGGCCACGCGCCCACCGTCTACGGCGACATGCGGAAGGCGTTCGAGTCGAAAGAGATCGACGCGGTTTCGATCGCCACGCCGAACCACTGGCATGCGCTGTCGATGATCTGGGCCTGCCAAGCCGGCAAGGACGTGTACGTCGAAAAGCCGGCTAGCCACAACCTCTACGAGGGACGTCAGATGATCGCCGCCGCCCGCAAGCACGGCCGCGTCGTGCAGGTCGGCTCGCAAAGCCGTTCCATCGCGCATAAGCGCAAGGCGATGCAGATGCTGCGGGACGGCGTCATCGGCGAGGTCTACATGGCGCGCGGCATGTGTTACCGGCGCCGCAAGTCGATTGGGACAACGCCGGTCGAGCCGGTTCCCGCCGGGCTGGACTGGGACTTCTTTCTCGGCCCCGCTCCGATGCGGCCGTACTCGAAGAACCGCTTCGCCTACAACTGGCACTGGTTCTGGGACACCGGCAACGGCGACATCGGCAACCAGGGCGTGCACGAGATGGACATCTGCCGCTGGGGCCTGGGCCTGACGGCGGACCAAACACCGGTCTCGACCGTCTCCTCCGGCGGCAAGTTCGTGTGGCAGGACGAGCAGGAGACGCCCAATACGCAGCAGGCGTCGTTCTCTTACAACCGCAAGGAGATCGTCTTCGACGTCCGCAACCTCAACACGGACACCGAGTCACAGATCCCGCTCGGCGGCTCGATTGTCGGGAACATTTTCTTTGGGTCCGAAGGCTTCATGATCGTCCACCCGACCGGGTTCCAGGTCTTCATGGGGGACGAGCGCGAGAAGACCGTCGACGAGAAGAATTTGGAGGAGCGGGTGTGGGACCCGCGGCCGCACATGCAGAATTTCTTGGATGGCGTACGCGCTCGCGACCCGAAGAAGCTGCATGCCGACATCGCCGAAGGCGTGGCGGCGGCGGCGCTGTGCCATTACGCCAACGCGGCCTACCGGCTGACGCGGCCGATGCGGCCTGATCCGCTGACCGGTCGGATTCTGGATGACGGCGAGGCGAACCAGATTTTGGAGCGCCCGGGCAGGGAGCCGTACCGGATTCCGG
>CAYOPA010000586.1:2783-3082 GCA_964405625.1 uncultured Bryobacterales bacterium | reverse complement strand
CCTGAACGTAGACGTTCGGGCTATCGCTCGCCAGCAACTCCACTTCGCGCGCCTGCCGCCGCTTGACGCCGTGGAAGCGCTTGAGCGTATGCGTCAACACGCCGGCCAGATAACCCGTGTAAACCAAGGGCGACGTGGAGCGAAAGCAAACCACCTCGAAGTCCTCCGCCAGCAGGTGCGCACGTTATGGAAAAGGAGGCCGGGTTTGTAACCCGGCGCCGGAACCTCGGCATCCTTACCGCACCCTGCGCCCCAGCCAACGGAGTATGGGAACCAGTGCCAGGTAAGTCGCCGCGACG
>CAYOPA010000586.1:0-2773 GCA_964405625.1 uncultured Bryobacterales bacterium | reverse complement strand
GTGGGGCGTCAGGACCAAGCGACCGCCGTACAGACGGCTCTTGGAGACCACCGCCAGCGAGCTCTCCAGCCTCTCCGAGCCGACCCGCAATGTCAGACGCTCCAAGGGACGAAAAAGCTGCTTGGAAGCGCTCCAGAAATAGGCCAGGATGCCGACGCGCTTCTTGAGATCAACGTTCAGCTCATACACCGCGTTGGCGTCCATGCCGGCGCCGCACATCAGCAGGAAGTAGCGGTTGCGGCCTTCGCCGGGCAGCTCGACAGCGCCCAGCTCAACCTCGCACGGAACCAACTCAGGCAGCGACAGGGCGGCAAGGACTGGATCGACCGGCAGGCCCGTCTCCCAGGCGAAAACGTTGGCGGTTCCGGCGGGCAAGGGCAGCAAGGCGGCGTCAGAGCCAACCACGCCTTGCAACGCCTCGTTGATGGTGCCGTCGCCGCCGCAGGGGGCGATCAGGTCAAAACCGGCCTCAACCGCCACACGCGCCAGCACATCCGCCCGGCGCTCGGGCTCGGTCGGAAACAGGCGCACTTCCCCCACATGACGACGCAAAGCCTCGGCCGCTTCGTCCACCCGCTCCACGGCGTGCTGCAAACCGCCGCCGGCCGCGGGATTGTAAACAATGGCGGCCCGACTGAACTGCATTCGACGTACCTTATGGTAATACGCTCATGCGCGATCCTGTTTCCAACGAACCCGCTCCCCTGGACGAGCTCAGCCGTGAAGCCGAGGACCTGAGGCGCGAGCTGCGGCGTCACGACCAGCTCTATTACGTCCACGATCAGCCCGAGATCTCCGACGCTGAGTACGACCGGATGATGCGGCGCCTGCACGAGATTGAGCGCGAGTATCCGGACCTGCTGACCGCCGATTCTCCGACCCAGCGCGTGGGCGCGGCGCCGCGCGAAGGGTTCCAGCGCGCCCCGCATTCCTCGCCAATGATGAGCCTGGGCAACGCCTTCAGCGACCAGGATCTGCGCGACTTCGACCGCCGCGCCCGCGAGCTGGTCAACCTGGAGACGATTGATTACGTGGGCGAGCTCAAGCTCGACGGCGTATCCATGGCGGCGCGGTTTTCGGACGGAAAGCTGATCCTGGCCCTGACTCGCGGCGACGGGACCGAAGGCGAGGTGATCACCGAAAATGCCCGCACCATCCGCTCGCTGCCGCTGTCGATCGACCGCAATTTACTAGAGAAGGAAGCAATCAACCCGGATTTCGAAGTACGCGGCGAGGTCGTGATGCCGCTGAAGGCCTTTGAGCGGCTCAACGCGGCGCAGTTGGCGGCCGACGCGCGGGCGTTCGCCAACCCGCGCAACGCCGCCGCCGGCTCGCTGCGGATGTTGGACTCTTCCGTCACGGCGGGGCGCCGGCTGGAGTACTTCGCCTACTCGCTGCTGGTGGACGGCCGGACGCCGCTCGACAGCCACTGGGAGGTCCTGGAGGTCCTTGCGCGCTTGGGCTTTAAGGTCAACCCGCATCGCGCCAAGCTGCATGGCGTGGATGAAGCGGTCGCCTACAGCCAAAGCTGGCTGGAGAAGCGCGACAGCCTGCCGTACGAGATCGACGGGCTGGTGGTGAAGGCTGACTCGGTCCCGCTCCAGCGCCGCCTGGGCTCCACCGCCAGGGCTCCGCGCTGGGCAATCGCCGTCAAGCTGGCGGCCCAGCAGGCTGAAACGGTAGTCCGCGACATCGAGGTCCAGGTCGGCCGCACCGGCGCCATCACGCCGCGGGCCGTCTTTGAGCCGGTGCAGGTCGGCGGGGTGACCGTCACCTACGCCACGCTGCACAACGAGGACGAGATCAAGCGCCTGGGCCTGCAAATCAACGACCGCGTGCTGATCGAGCGCAGCGGCGATGTGATCCCCAAGGTTATCCGAGTCATCGAGCAGGCCCACGACCGCCGACCGTTCGAGATCCGCACGCACTGCCCCGAGTGCGGCACGGAGCTGGTCCGCGAGGAGGGTGAGGCGATTCGGCGCTGCGTCAACATCAACTGCCCGGCGCGGCTGCGGGAGTCACTCGAGCATTTCGCCTCGCGCCGCGCCATGAACATCGAAGGCGTGGGCGAGGTCTTGGCGCGCCAGCTTGTCGATGGCAAGTTGGTCCACAGCGTGGCCGACCTTTACAAGCTGGAGCTGGGGCAGGTCGCCGGTTTGGAGCGCATGGCGGAAAAATCCGCACAGAACGTGATTGACGCCATCGAGGGGTCGAGGAAGGTTCCGTTTCCGCGCGTGCTGTTCGGTTTGGGGATTCGCTTCGTGGGCGAGCGGACGGCGCAACTGTTGGCAAACGCTTTGGGTTCCATCGACGCGATCGCCGCCGCCGATCGCGAAAAGCTCGAAGGGGTCGAGGAAGTAGGCCCGCGCATCGCCGAAGCGATCCAGGATTTCTTCGCGGCGCCGCGCAACCAGGAGCTGATCGAGCAGCTTCGCGCGGCGGGCTTGCAGCTTGAACAGGAGATTGTCGTCAACGACAAAGGCAAGCTGGCCGGAAAGACCTTTGTCTTGACAGGGACCCTGCCCAACCTGACTCGCGACGAGGCGGCCGAGAAGATCCAGGCGGCCGGAGGCAAAGTGACGGGGTCGGTCAGCGCCAAGACCGACTACGTGGTGGCGGGGGAGAAGGCGGGTTCCAAGCTCGACAAGGCCAACAAGCTGGAGATCCCGGTGCTGGATGAAGCCGGCTTGCTGGAGCTTCTTGGGTAACAGACACCCAGTGGCGCACGGCTGCGCCGTGCACGCGAGGCTGCGCCTCGCGAAGTAACTTGTCG
>CAYOPA010000585.1:0-3084 GCA_964405625.1 uncultured Bryobacterales bacterium | reverse complement strand
TCGGCTGCGCTCCCTGACGAGCTGCTCTTTTTTCCTTGACTTCCCGACACAGTCACTACTGAGGCGAGGCGCCGCAGCACGATGACGGTCATGTCGTCGGTCTGCGGCGCCTCGCCGCAAAACTCCCCGACCGCCGCAAACAGCCTCTCCACCGTCTGCCGCGCCGGCAGCTCGCGACCCTCTTTCGCGATCGCCACCAGCGGCTCTTCCCCGAGCTCTTCCAAATTCAGGTTCATCGCCTCGCTGAAGCCATCGGAAAAAATCAGCAGCAAATCTCCAGGCTCCAGCGGAACCGCCGCTTGCGGGTAGCTGAACTGCGGCAGCACTCCCAGCACCGGCCCGCCCTCCTCCAGCCGGCGCACTTCGCCGCCGGCGGTCACCAGTATCGGCGGATTGTGGCCGGCGTTCGAGTAGCTCAGCTCATGCTTCGCCGCGTCAAGCACCGAGTAGAACATCGTGACGAACTTGTCCGAATCCGTGCTGTCATACAGCAGCTTGTTCGCTTGCGCCAGGCGGGCGTGGAGAGTGCTCTCCGTCAGGCTCAAGGCCCGGATGGTGGCCTGGACATTGGCCATCAGCAGCGACGCCGAGATGCCCTTGCCCGACACATCCGCCAAGCACAGAGCCACCCGCCCGTCGCCCGTCTCGATAAAGTCGAACGAATCTCCGCCAACCTGCCGCGCCGCCTCCGAGCGGGCGGCTACGTCGTATCCAGGAATCCACGGCGGCCCTTTGGGCAGCAGCTTGACCTGGATCTCGCGCGCGGTGTCAAGCTCTTGCTCGATCCGCTTCATCTTGATCTCTTCTTCGTAGAGCCGCACGCTCTCGATGATCTGCGCCGACTGCGCCGCGATGATCGTCAGCAGCCGCTGGTCGGACTCGCTGAACACGTCGCCGCCGCGCTTGTTGAACACGCTCAAAACGCCGATCATCTTGCCCTTCAGCCGCAGCGGCACGCACAGCAGCGAGCGGACGGTGACCGCCTCGGGCGGCAGCCGGAAGCGGCTGTCCGTGCTGAGGTCAGTGACCAGCAGCGGCTGCTGGTTCTTTAGCATCCAGCCGGTGAGCTGGTCGCCCAGTCGATAGGGAATGCCGGCGTAGTCGGATTCGACTTTGCGCACCATCGTCAGCAGCGACGTGTTAGCCTGCTGCTCGCCGATCATCAGCACCGCGCCCTGCTCCACGCGCAGGTGCTTGACGCATTTCTGGACGATCAAGTCGATGACCTCGTTGAGCGCCGAGGTCGACGACACCGCCAGCGCCACTTCGTTGAGAACCGAAAGCTCCTCGACGGCCTGACGCAGCCGCTGGTTCTCGGCCTCCAGCCGCTCCAAGCGAAACTCAACGTCCATGGCGGAGATGCCCAACGTTAGCGACGGGGCCCCGCCAAAGTCAATCCCGGTGACGCGGGCTTGCGAGCCGACCTCAACACCGTTGCGACGGCCAATCCGGTAACCTGAGCCGCCCCGTTCCACTAAAATGGCGGGGACCCATGCGCGCCATACCCGTCCTCGTTTCCTTACTGATCGCGACCGCCGCCTTCGCACAGAACCACGCTCCCAACCCCTACCGCGAGCCCGTCGCCTGGGGACAGATGCCGCCGGGCCGCTCCTGGGGCGCCACCAGCGCCGTCTACCCTTCCCCCGACGGCAACATCTGGGTGGCCGAGCGCTGCGGCGCCAACCTCTGCGTTGATTCCGATCTCGACCCGATCCTGCTGTTCGACGCCTCAGGCAAGTTGTTGCGCAGCTTCGGCGCCGGGCACATCTCCTGGCCCCACGGCATCCACGTTGACCGCGAAGGCAACGTCTGGGTCGCTGACGCCGTCGGCGCCGAGCCCTCACACCTGACGCCCGCCGGCTGGGGCCACGTCGTCCGCAAGTTCAGCCCCGAGGGCGAATTGCTGCTCACGCTCGGCCGCCCCGGAATCGCCGGCGAGGGCAAGGACACGTTCAACAAGCCATCCGACGTGCTGGTCGCCCCCAACGGCCATATCTACGTCGCGGATGGCCACTTCCCCGGCGGCAACAACCGCATCGTGGAGTTTTCGGCGGACGGGACCTTCGTCCGGCAGTTCGGCCAGTACGGGACCGGCCCCGGAGACCTGTTTGACCCGCACGCCCTGGCCATGGACTCCCAGGGCCGTCTGTTCGTGGGCGACCGCGCCAACTCCCGCATCCAGATTTTTGACCAGTTCGGCGGCTACATCGCCACATGGACGCAGTTCGGCCGGCCCAGCGGCATCTACATCGACGAAAACGACGTGATCTACGTCACAGATTCTGAATCGAACCTCAGCCGGAACCCCGGGTGGAAGCGCGGCATCCGTATCGGCAGCGCCCGCGACGGCTTCGTCACCGGCTTTATCCCAGACCCCGAATCCGACCAGGACAATTCGCTGACCAGCGGCGCCGAAGGCGTGGCCGTGGATCGAAGCGGCGCCATCTACGCCGCCGAGGTCGGCCCGAAGGGGATCAAGAAATACGTTAAGCGCTGAAAGGCCGAGCCTACGAGGCCTAGCTCTCGGCGATCAGCTTGCGATCCGCCGCGCGGGCGTGGCTGCAAGCTGATCGGGACGTTTGTACGGCCAACCGCCGCCCTGATCATCGGGACCGGGTGACACCGCGCAAGCTTCGGGCCTATAATCGAGACGCGTTCGACCATGTCCGTCTCCGCCACCCGTCGCCAATTCCTCCACGGCTCGGCCGCCCTGGCCGCCGGCTCGGCCCTGAGCGCCTGCTCCTCCCCCGCGCCGGAGCAGCCCCCCGAGACGACCTGGTGGACGCCCAAGGTGAGCGAGAACATCGGCGACCTCAACGACGACACGCTCATCTGGATGGCCCAGCTCGGCCTGCGCTGGGTCTGCCTTCAGGGCACGGACTGGGTGGACGCCGACAACAAGGGCTATTGGACGGTCGCCGATCTGGAGCCGCTCCGGCAGAAGTGCCTGGCGCAAGGCCTGGAGCTCCATTCGCTGATGATTCCGCACCAGTGGCTGATGAGCTCGATGCTGGGCAAGCCCGACGCGGCCGAGCACGCCGAAAACGTCCGCCGCAGCGTGCGTGCGGCCGGCGAGGCAGGCGT
>CAYOPA010000584.1:0-3088 GCA_964405625.1 uncultured Bryobacterales bacterium | reverse complement strand
CGGGAAATTCACCACCACCCGGCAGCTAATTCCAGACCACGGAAACTAGTCGTTCCGCTGAACCAGTACACCAGCTTGCTCCGCTCGGTCGAACCGCCTAGTGCAGAGCCGCATGCCAGGTGGTGTGGGGGCCGGGACGGGCGACCGTCCCGGCTACCCGATTTATGCCTTTTACTCTTCGTCACGTACAAGCGTCTCAACCCAGTCTGTCAGCCGAGCACCAATCGCCCCGACGCCTCGGTGGCGGATTCGCCCATTTGCATCAATGACGAAATATGTTGGGTAGGAGTGGACACGCCATGCCTCTGCAATGACCTTTTCTTGACCATCGCTAATGGCCAGCCATGCCAAGCCGTCCGCTTTCATTTTTTCTTGAACAGCTTTTAGGGATTCGGTTTTGTCGTCATTGATTTCAATAATTCTGAGTTGGTCTGCGGGTAACGTTTCCTGCAAATTCTTTTGGATGGAATGCATTGAAACGCACGGCCCGCACCAATGAGCGGAAAACGATAACAGTGTCACGCGTCCCTCGAAATCTGTGATTTCGATTGGGTCTCCAGAGATCGTAACCCCTGAAATGGCTGGGGCCATTTTCGTGATCGCAACCGGAGAACGTAAGTCTTCGAGCAAATGAGCAGCGCTGGCCGAAAGAGGGCCATCCCCGTTTCTGATCTCGGGGAATTTCAAGACCACTTGCTGAAGCAACTCTTCTGCCTCAGCGCAACCATCCGGGTCTCCGTGAGCCTCAGCAATTCGCTTGGTTCTATATGCGAGCGTAAACAGGGCATTACCGCGCACATATTCTGCAGCGTGCTTGCTAGCAAGCAGTGCCAATGTGGGACTGACGCGATCAGAATGCGTTGAAGGCATGTCGTCCATTGCTCCAACCAGCAAGTCTGCACGCCTCCAAACACGATCAATGTTGTTCGCAATGAGATCGAACAGTCTGTCAAGTGACGGACCGAAACTTCCGTTCTGGGCTCCCCAAAGCACGCAATAAAGCCAAACATCTTCATCGTCGAGATGGGACTCGGCAAGTTCTACGAATTGTGGTGTGAACCGTGCATTGACTCGCTCTTTGTGCTGACGGACTTCCCCTTCCGACAAATCGGGAAAATCATCCTTCAGCTTGAGGACTTCAGCTTTCCATTCACCATACAGGAGCTCATAGGGTGTTTTGCTCTCAGGCTCCTGAGCAAGAACGGGTAGAGCAACCATGCACATCAACACAGCAACGAAATAAATCCGATTCATTTTCAATTCTTTCGTGCATAACGTTGGAATTCACGGGGCAACGGCCATGCGGTATCTGTCGGCCAAAACGCGACGCCCGTTGCTCCCGTGCAATTCTCTGGTTCGGCGTCCGATAGCTATCGCCCCGAACGGTTCTGGATCAATAGCCACTCATAAAGATCGTTCATGGCGTAGACGTGGTCCGCGCAGTCATTGTGGCCGACGCCTGGGAACTCTTGGTACAAGGGCCGACCACCGGCATTAGTAATCGCTTCGACCATCTCGCGCGACTGGTGCGGGGGGATCATGCTGTCGGCCGCGCCGTGGAAGCACCAGCACGGAAGCCCGACCAGCTTCGCGGCGGATGCCGTATCACCTCCGTGGGCGATCGGCACGATTGCGGACCAGCGCTTCGGGTCCGAGGCCGCCAGGCTCCAGGTGCCGGCCCCGCCCATCGATATGCCGGTCAATGCGACACGGTCGGAGTCGATCCGGTAATCCTTCTCCACCAGAGCTAAGATTTCGAGCGCCCGCCGCGCGCCGGGCTGGTCGGCCAACCAATCCTCGTCTTCCCGCGCTTGGGGAATGATGACTAGGAACGGGAAGTCCAGGTTTTTCTCCCGGATGGCCTTCGCGAGCCCGCCTGTGAGCTGCGCCCTACCGTCGGTGCCGCGCGGCCCAGAACCGTGCAAATACAGAATCGCGGGCACTGGCTGAGAGCCGTCATACGTTGGCGGCACGAACAGGGTGTACTTCGCCTGGAACCCGCCCGCGCCGTGGTAGACCTTGTCCACGAAGCCGGTTCCCGGGCGTGGTGCGGTCGCCGGCCCCGGCGCTGCCGGTCCTGCCGGCGCTGGAGCCGGCCCTGCAGTCAGGGCCGCGATGACCGGCCCCTTGGCATCGGCTGGGATCCGCTTCTCGGCCGCGGCGACTAGTACCTCGACCATATGCCCGAGTTCGACAATTGGCGGACCTCCGACCCACCGCTTGCGAATCGTGCCGTGGTGATCGATCAAGTACAACGTGGGGTAGCCTAGGATCTTCCATTCCTCCGTAATTGCCGGCCGGTCGCGCGGTTCGTTGAGGAACGATCGCCAAGCCATCCCCGTGCGGGCGGCCGTCGCGCGGGCGGTCTCGACGTCGTCGCCACAATTGACGCCGACGATGTCAAACGGCCGACCGCGATAGGCGGCGGCGAGTTCCTGCTCATGCGGGACCAGTTTCATACAGGGGAAGCACCAAGATCCCCAGAAGTTCAGCAGCACGACGCGACCGCGGTAGTCGCTGAGCTTCAGCGGCTGGTCCTCCAGGTCGAGGCCGTCGATCTCGGGCGCCGGCTTACCGGTAGCACGAAACTGCAACTCCTTGAGTTGCGTGCGAGCTACGTCAAGGTATAGCTGCTCAATGCTTTGGTAGTGGTAGGCGTACAGGCCGTCGAACTCCGCGAACAATTGCTCAAAGAGCGTCTCCGCCTCGGCTTGGCGGTCTTCGCCCTCCTGCAGCACCACCGACGCCAGTGCATACTGCGCCGTACATCGAACCGCGCGGTCCTGGTTAACGTCCAAAATGGCCCGCAGATGTCGCTCGTACCGTACCGCCCACGGCGGGCTGCCCGTCACGCCTGACAGCCCTTCGGGGAACTGCCATATGTCCGGGCTGTCGGCGTAGCGTCCGGCGAGCAGGTCCGCGGCTTCTTGGTACACACCCGGCGGTTGACCCTCTTCCGGCGGGGCGGTCATTGCGCAGCAGTGGGCCAGTAACTGGCCGCATTGAGGATGATCGGGAGTGCGGCGGACGCGGGTCAGGAGCGGCGCAGCGAAGTGCGGGACGGCGCGGAGACGGCTGGAACCACGTA
>CAYOPA010000583.1:0-3102 GCA_964405625.1 uncultured Bryobacterales bacterium | reverse complement strand
TCAGCCGCTTTTTCGCTATCATCAACCGCGATGTATCGTCTCGCCATCCTCCTGTTCGCCGCCCTGAGCGCCTCCGCCGCCGACAAGCCGAACATCGTGCTGCTCTTCGCCGACGACCAGCGCGCCGACACCATCCGGGCCTGGGGCAATCCGCACATCCAGACCCCGAACCTGGACCGGCTGACCCGCGAGGGGTGCAGCTTCCGCCGCGCCTACTGCCTGGGCTCCAACAGCGGCGCCGTCTGCCTGCCCAGTCGCGCCATGCTGCATTCCGGCAAGGCCTACTTCCGCATCCCCATGGACCTGGCCGGCGAGCGCACGATGGGCGAGATTCTCGGCGATGCCGGCTACCGCACCTACGGCTTCGGCAAATGGCACAATCAGCGGCCCGCCTTCCTGCGCAGCTTCCAGGGCGGCGAGGCGGTGATGTTCGGCGGCATGAGCGACCATACCGACGTGCCGGTCGAGGAGATCGCCCCGGACGGCAAGCTGAAGAACGGCGACAACCGCCGAAAGTTCTCCAGCGAGCTCTTTGCCGACGCCGCCATCGAGTTCTTGGACAACTACGAAGGCGAGGAGCCGTTTTTCCTCTACGTCGCCTTCACGGCGCCTCACGACCCGCGCCAGCCGCCGCGGCGGTATCGGCAAATGTACTACTCGGACCGGCCGCCGCTGCCGCCAAACTTCCTGCCGCAGCACCCGTTTGACAACGGCGCCATGACCATCCGCGACGAGGAGCTCGCCGCCTGGCCGCGCACCACTGCGGTGGTTTCCGATCAGCTCGCCGAATACTACGGGCTGATTACGCATCTGGACGAGCAGGTCGGCCGCATCCTTCGCGCCGTCGACGCCAAGGTCGGCGACGAGCCCACCTATGTCGTCTATACCGCCGACCATGGCCTCGCCGTCGGCAGCCACGGCCTGCTGGGCAAGCAGAGCCTTTATGAGCACTCCATGCAGGCCCCGTTCATCGTGCGCGGACCCGACGTTCCTCCGGGTTCGTCGACGGACTCGATGACCTACTTGCTCGACCTGCTGCCGACCTTCGTAAACATCGCCGGCGGCAAGCTCCCCGACGGCCTGGACGGCGTCGATCTCGCCCCGGTGTGGCGCGGCGAGCGGACCAAGACCCGTGACTCCATCTTCTTGTCGTACCTCGGCCTGATGCGCTCGGTGCGCGATGAGCGCTGGAAGCTGATCCGCTACCCGCCCATCCACCACACGCAGCTCTTCGATCTGGAAAACGACCCGCACGAGATGAGCAACCTGGCCAACGATCCGGCTCAGGCCGACCGCATCGAGCGCATGACTGGGATGATTCGCGACTGGCAGGCGAAGCTCGGCGACAACCAGGAGCTGACCGTAACCAACCCGCGGGCGAAAGAGATCGACCTGACCGGCCGTGAGCGAGTCCCGGACCGCTGGCAGCCGATGTGGCTGATCGAAAAATACTGGCCGGACTGGCTGTAGTGACTGTGTCGAAAGTTAAGGGGGAAAAGAAAAACTCTTCCAGAAGCGGTGTTGGGCGGGTTTCCACCCGTCCCTTGCGCCCCCTACGCTTGGGACGTGGAATCGCCGCGTGGCAGATCAAAGCACAGGCTCCGCTTCCCTCCTTCCTCAAAGAACGTCCCCGGCCGCAGCTCCGTCGCCGAGCCGACCCTCGTCAGCGGCCGTCCGGCGAAGCGCGGCTCCGCGCCCGCCGTCGCCGGCAGCCGCACCGTGAAGCCCGGACAGGCGAACGGCGCCCGGAACGTCGCGCCGTCGGCCGTTCTCGCGATGGCCGTCAGCTCCTTGGCCGCCCAGTAACGCGAGATTTCGCTCAAGGTCATCCAGATCAGGTGGTCGTAGCGCTGGTGGAGCCGCCGCACAACCTCTTGGAAAATCTTAAAGCCGATCTCGCGGCCGTTCCAGTAAACGCCCGTCCAGTGGCAGACCAGGCAGGCCGGCTCGCCGCGTTCGATGACGTCGACCAGGCGCCCGGACTCCAGATCCGGCGTGATGAAGCGGTCCAGCTCGCCTTCGGAGGAGTTGTCCCAGCCGCCCGTCCAATCGCCCGTGCAGCCGATGATGGAGACCGCGCAGCGCGGATCGTCGCCGCCCAGCCCTGACGCGTATTCGACCCTCGGCGCCACGCTCTGGTCGCCCTCGGCGTACAGGTGGCGGAAGTAGTGCGGAATCTCCGCCTGATACACGGAGCGGCAAGCCTCCAGCGTCGCCTGCGAAAGCTGCGGCAGCGCTCCCGAACCAAATCCGCCCGGCGTAGTGACGCCCTCGCACGGCAAGTCGATGTTGTGCAAGATTTGCAGCGAATAGGCCATGTACGAGGCCAGCTCGTCCACCGAGCGGTTGTCGCTCCAGCGCCAGTTCTCCATGTAATCGGGCGTGTGCTCGGGGTAGGGATGGCCGGTTTTGAGGTCGATGACGCGGGTATGCGTGATCATCTCGGGGTGGATGTCCCAGTTGGGGACCATCAGGTCCCGGACGAGGCGGATCGACTCTTCGAGCTCGGTGCGCGTCCAGCCGGGGACTTCAATGTCGAGCCGTCCCACGCAGGCCGGAAACGGCACGATCGAATACTTGCCCTTGACGCCGTTGGTCGCCGCCCACTCGCCGAACTTGCGCACGAAGGAGTCGGGAATCTCGTGCGGCCAGCTCCGCCAGTCGTGGAAGAAGCGCTCGTAGCCCCAGGCGCGTTGGAACTGCGGGATGGCGAAGCGGTTGAGGTTCACCAGGCAGGTGGAGTCGTCGATGATGATCGAGACCGGGACGCGGCCGCGCGGGTTGAGCGTCTCCACGGCGGAGTCCTGTTGCGGGCGCTCGCCGGGTTGCTGCGCGAAGGCCGGGGCGGCCAGGGCGCCGGCGGCGAGGGATTGGAGGAATTCACGGCGGTTGGGGGCGGGCATGGCAATGGAAAGCGTAGCGGTTTGAATCACTGGGCGCCAAGCGGGCGTCACAACAATCAGAGTCGGAGGTCCATCATGTCACGAGTTGCTGTTTTGGCTGTTTTGTTTGCGACGGTCGCGGCCGCGGACGACTGGACCTCTCAGCGTTTTGTATCGGCTGCCGTGTGCTCGGACTGCCACGCGAGGTTGTACCCGCCCG
>CAYOPA010000582.1:1288-3103 GCA_964405625.1 uncultured Bryobacterales bacterium | reverse complement strand
GCATGCGGCGCTCGAGCCGCCCTTCGCGAATCGCCTTCGACAGATCGGCGACCAGGTCGTGGGCGGTGATGAAGTAGGCGCCGAAGCCAGCCTGGATGGCGGCCTCGGCCAAAGCGACCGACAGGTGCGTTTTTCCGACCCCGCGCGAGCCCGAAACATAGTGCCCATGGTCCGCAGACCATCAAGATTCACTACGAGTGGCATCCGCTGTTCGGTCAGCGCCTGAGACTGCGGCGCAGGGCAAAGTTGCCAAGAGGCGAGTACGTTTTCTGCGAATTGCCCGACGGGACCATAGCAGGACTACCTGCATGGATGGCAGACCCATCGGCCTGTAGTCATATCGAGGCGGGTACGCCGATGTCGTCTGTCTCGGCTCTCGCCGAGCTCCGGTCCCTGTTCGACAAGTTATCCGCATCCGTGCGCCCGCATCGGGAGAAGATGCGAGCGGAGGACCTCGATGAGGAACAAGAAGAATCTGGGTGCGCAGCTGAACCTGCCCTTGTGCGAGACCCCGCCAATGGCGCTGCCCCAAGACAAAAAGCAGGCGCTGGCCGCGGCGCTCGCTGATCTGTTGTGGAAAGCCGCCTTGGCGGCTGAAGCGGTTTCGGGAGAGACACCAGGAGATCACGCATGAGCTCGAAGGTCACGGCAGATCATCTGAGGCGAAGGGCGGTTGTCTACGTCCGGCAGTCCTCTCCCGGTCAAGTCGCTAACAACCTGGAAAGCCGGCGAAGGCAATACGGATTAGCCGATCACGCCCGGCGCCTCGGATTCCAGCAAGTCGCGATCATCGACGAAGATCTCGGCCGCTCGGGCTCCGGACAGGTGGACCGTCCGGGATTCGACCGCCTGGTCGCCGAAGTCTGCTCCGGCGAGGTTGGCGCCGTGTTCAGTATCGAGGCGTCTCGTCTGGCCCGCAATGGCCGGGACTGGCATCATCTCATCGAGCTATGCGGTCTGGTCCGCGCGGTCGTCGTGGACTCGGACGGGGTGTACGACCCGGCGATCCTCAACGACCGGCTCCTGTTGGGTCTGAAGGGAACCATGAGCGAGTTCGAGTTGAACATCCTGAGGCAGCGTTGCCAGGAAGCAATTCACCAGAAGGCTCGCCGCGGGGAATTACGGTTCGCATTGCCGGTGGGTTATTGTTGGACGCCAAAAGATAAGATCGAGAAGGATCCCGACCGGCGCGTACAGCAGGCCATTGAGATGGTCTTTTCCAAGATGGAGGAGTTGGGAAGCGCGCGGCAGGTTCTGCTGTGGTTTCGCGATGAGAAGACGTGTCTGCCGGCGGTCGTGGTGGAGGGGGCCGGACGGGATCTAGCCTGGAAGCTGCCGGTCTACAACACGATCTGGCACATGCTGCGGAATCCGGCATACGCAGGCGCTTACGCGTTTGGAAAGACCGAGTCAAGAACCAAGATGATCGACGGCCGCGCCAGGAAGACGATCGGGCATCTCAAGCCGATCGATGCGTGGACGGTGTTGATCCGGGATCACCATCCCGGCTACATCACCTGGGAACAGTTCGAGCATAATCAGGCGTTGCTGGCCGACAATGCACATATGAAGGCGCGCATGGAGCCGAAGGCGGGACGGGGAGGACGGAGTCTGTTAGCCGGGCTGTTGCGCTGCCGGCGGTGCGGCCGAATGCTCCATGTCGGCTACAGCGGAAGCCATGGCGAGGTCCCCCGGTATCACTGCCGTGGCGCACAACTCAATCACGGCGAGGCATGGTGCATTTCATTCGGCGGCCTACGGCCGGACCGAGCGGTGGCGGCGCAGGATCTTCCGGATCGGCTCCGCCACGTCGGT
>CAYOPA010000582.1:0-1278 GCA_964405625.1 uncultured Bryobacterales bacterium | reverse complement strand
TGGACCGAGCGGTGGCGGCGGAGATACTCAAAGCCGTTGAAGGCAATGCCATCGATGCGGCCCTGGAAGCGGCGGCGCGAATCGCCGAACAGCGCAGCCAGCAGCAACGTGCGTTGTCGCTGGAGTTGGAGCAAGCGCGATATGAAGTCCGGCTGGCTATCCGGCGCTATGAAGCGGTCGATCCCGACAATCGCCTGGTCGCAGCCGAATTGGAGACGCGCTGGAACGCCGCTCTTCAGGTAGCGGACGAGATCGAGCAACGGCTGCGACAAAGTGAGTTATCCGGCCAAGGCTCGAGGATGCCCAACAAAGCAACACTATACAGCCTTGCGCAGGATCCGCCTGCGGTCTGGAACGCGGAATCGACCGATATGCGTTTGAAGCAACGGATCGTCCGAATCTTGATTGAAGAAATCGTCGCCGACGTTGACGATGCGACCAACGAGATTGAATTGGTGATTCACTGGACGGGAGGACGTCATTCGAAGCTTCGTGTCAAGAAGAACCCCACCGGGCAGCATGGCCGTTGCACCAGCCTGGAGGCGATCGAAATCATCCGGCAGATGGCCGGCCGATTCCCCGATGACCAGATAGCAGCGACACTGAACCGCCTCGGCCTGAAAACTGGATCGGGTAACACTTGGATCGAGCTCCGCATCCGGACCGCGCGAAGTTACCACGGACTTCCCGCCTATGATCCAAACACAAGCCAGACCACGCTGACATTAACAGAGGCGTCTGAGAGATTGGGAGTAAGTCATAAAGTAGTGCGCCGGCTCATCGAGTCCAAGGTCATCGCAGCAACGCAAGTAGTGCCATGGGCGCCATGGGAGATTGCGCGGGAATCCATCGAATCGGCCCCGGTACTCCGAGCAGTCACCCGAGTGAAGCGTGGCCCCCGGGCGAAACCAGTCCAGACAGGAGCGGAGCTGCCAATGTTTACTGAGAAATGAGTAGACTCACCCCGCCGGCTGGAGAACGGCTGAATAATTCCCCATGGTTTCAACGATGTAGCAAGGAGGTGCACAATGTCGCAGGATCGGGCGGTCCCAGCAAGATCACGTTGGAGGCTTCGTGCACGAAGCGCAACGTGCGCAATTCGGCGATCTGACGCTCGTCGATCGAGGGTTGGAAGTCGAACTGCTCGAAGCTCTTCACGTAAGGCAGATGCGCGAGCTGCAAACGAGTCTTGAGATAGCGCTGCCGGCGGGCGTCGGCTTCGGCGTTGACGACCTCGAGCAAGAAGTCGGCGTATGCCGGCTCGGCCTTGGCCGCTTG
>CAYOPA010000581.1:0-3110 GCA_964405625.1 uncultured Bryobacterales bacterium | reverse complement strand
GATCTGCTGGACTTGCAGATCGATGTCAGCGAGTCCCTGCCGGTGGACGGCCCCGGCGGCGAGGGCTTTGACAATGCCGCCGAGACGCTGTTTCTGTCGCCGCTGCATTCGGAAAAGTATCTGGAGGCGGCCCGGTTTGTGCTGGACGCGGCTTCGAAGGAGTTTAAGTCCCGCTCGCTGATCTTTGTCGCGCAGCCGGGAGACGGCCTGAGCGAGCGCGAGGCCGCCGCGAAAATTCTCGCAAAATTTCTGCCGCGCGCGTTCCGCCGGCCGGTCGCTCCGGAGACGGTCGACGCCTACGTGAGGCTGTTCGAGCTGGCGCGGGAACGCAATCAGGATTTCGAGCCGGCGATTTTCTTCGCCTTGCGCACGGCGCTGGTGTCGCCCAAGTTCTTGTTTCACGTCAAGGAAGACGCCGAGGACCCGGCCATGCGCCAGTACGCGCTGGCCTCGCGGCTGTCGTACTTTCTGTGGGGCTCGATGCCCGACGAGCTGCTGTTTGACATCGCCGCCGCCGGCAAGATGGACGACGAGAACGTGCTGCGGACGCTGGTTCCGCGCATGTTGCGCGACCCGCGCTCGCTGGAGCTCTCCAAGCGCTTTGTGGAGCAGTGGCTGCGGACGCGCGAGCTCAAGGGCGACAAGGCGCCCGACGAAGAGCTGTTCGCGGAGTTCAAGGATACCGGCGAGATGCGCGACGACATCATCCTGCAGCCGGTCTTCTTCTTCCGCCACGTCTTTCGCGAGAACGAGTCGCTGCTGAGCTTTTTGGACTCGAAGAAGACCATCCTGACGCGCTCGCTGGCCGAGCTGATGTGCCTGACCTTTGAGGAGCGGCTGTCAAAAAACCCGGAATGGATCGAGCCGCCGGCGGGGTCGAACCGCGGCGGGCTGCTGAGCATGCCGGCGGTGCTGGCGATTTCGTCGTATCCCTACCGCACCAGCCCGGTGCTGCGCGGGGCCTGGATTCTGGACTCCATATTGGGCGCGCCTCCTCCGCCGCCGCCTCCGGACGTGCCGGAGCTCGAAGAGCAGAAGGCGGGCGATGCGCCCAAATCGGTGCGCGAGATGCTGACGCACCATCGCGAGAATCCTGTCTGCGCAAGCTGCCACAACCGGATTGATCCGCTCGGGTTTGCGCTGGAGAACTATGATGTGATCGGGCGTTGGCGCGCCAGCGACGGCGGACAGCGGATTGACGCCTCCGCCGAGCTGACCGACGGGACGCCGATTGACGGCCCGCAGGGGCTGAAGCAGGCGCTGCTGGAGCGCAACGAATTGTTTGTGCGGAATCTGACGAAGAGGATGCTGGGCTACGCGTTGGGCAGGGGGCTGACCCCGGCCGACGCTTGTGCGGTCGAGACGATTGTCGACCGCGTTGGACAAAGGGACCACGCCGCTTGGGAGCTGGTGCGCGAGATCGTGCTCAGCGCGCCCTTCCGAGGCGCGGTCGGAACTGGAACGCAGAGCATAGCCGAGGTAAGACCATGACGACCATCAAGACCACCCCCATCTCTCGCCGCACCGTGTTGCGGGGCGCCGGGGCCGCGCTAGGGTTGCCTTGGCTGGAGGCGATGACGCCGACCATCGGCCGCGCCGCCGAGCAGGCGCGCCCGCCGGTGCGCATGGCGTTCCTCTACATGCCCAACGGCGCCTACCCGGAGACCTGGACGCCGACGAAAGCCGGCCGCGACTTTGAGCTCACCCCCTCGCTGGCGCCGCTGGCGCCCCTGCGCGACAAGGTCTGCGTGCTGTCGAACCTGTGGAACGCGCTCACCGACGGCGGCGACGGCCACTACGTGAAGGAAGCGGCGATCCTGACCTCGGCGCGCATCAAGAAGACCCAGGGCGCGGACCTGCGCAACGGCGTCTCGGTCGATCAGGTGGGCGCGCGGCAGTCGGGCAAGCTCACGCCGCTGCCGTCGCTGGAGCTCGGCGTGACGCCGGTGGCTGTCGGCAATGACGCCGTGGTGGGCTACACCCGCGTCTACGGCTCGCACATCTCCTGGAGCACGCCGACCACGCCGCTGGCTCGCGAGCTGAACCCCAAGGCCGTTTACGAGCGGCTGTTCCGCGCCGCCAACGGCGCCGGCGCCGAGGAGGCCAAGCTGGACGCGCTGCTGCTGGACCGCGTGCTCGAAGACGCCAACACCTTGCGCGGCAAGGTCGGCCAGCAGGATAAGGCGCGGCTGGACGAATACCTGTCGGTGATGCGTTCGCTCGAAGAGCGGCTGGAGCGCGCCGCCAACGACACGGGCGAGAACCCCTGGAATTCGCCGGCGCCGCTCGACGCCGACTACTCGCCGACCGACAAGCCGTCGAACCACCTGGAGCATGTGCGGCTGATGCTCGACATGATCGCGGTGGCGTTCCAGTCGGATACGACGCGGGTCTCGACGTTCATGTTCGGCAACGCGGTCAGCAACGTCAGCTTCCGCTGGCTGGAGGGCTGCTCGGCGGGCCACCACGACGTCTCGCACCACGGCGACAAGGACGACAAGCTCGACGAGTACAAGATCATCAACCGCTGGCACGTGGAGCAGTTCGCCTACCTGATGGACCGGCTCAACAAGATGCCGGAGGGCGAGGGCACGGTGCTCGACAACTCGATGGTGATGTTCGCTTCGGCTCTCGCCGACGGCAACAAGCACGACCCGCACAAGCTGCCCGTGCTGCTGGGCGGCCTGGGCGGCGGCCGCATCGACGCCGGGCAGCACCTGGTCTACGGCGTGGACGATCCGCTGGCGAACCTGTATGTCTCGATGCTGGACGCCTTCGGGACGCCGGTGGAGCGGTTCTCGGACTCGACGGGGCATCTGCGGGGGCTGCTGCACTCGTGAGGAGCTGGTCCCGCCGCGGCTGGCTGCTGGCGCTGGGCTGTGCGCCGTTCGGCGGCCGTTTGGGCGCGGCCGGGCTTTCGGTCGATGGCCTCGATATCAACGGCACTTGGACGGGCATGATTCCCGGCAAGGGACGGCGCCAGTCCACGGATATCGCGTTCGAATTCGTGCGGCAGGGCTCCAAGCTTACGGGCAAGATGTACGGGGACGGTCCGGCGGCGGAGATCCTGTCCGGCCGCATTGACGAGCTGGGCAACATCCGGTTCATCG
>CAYOPA010000580.1:0-3121 GCA_964405625.1 uncultured Bryobacterales bacterium | reverse complement strand
TCTGTTGTCGATCCCGGGACTGGAGTTTTTTGGCATCCGCGAGCCCGAGCGCTTGGATCTCCGAATGCCGACCGTGGCGATCCGGCTCGCCCGGGAAAGCCCGCGTCGCACGGCCGAGAGGGCCGCCGCCGAAGGGCTGTTTGTGTGGGACGGCAATTACTACGCGCTGAACTGGAGCGAGCGGATGGGGCTGGAGCCCGACGGCGCCGTGCGCATCGGGCTGGCGCACTACAATACGGCAGAAGAGGCGGACCGGCTGCTGAACGTGTTGGACGCGTAGGGGCGGCCTTCCGGCCGCCCCTACGGATTTTTCCGCCATGATCTATCGCCGCCTCGGTCGCACTGACCTCGAACCCTCCATCCTCGGCTTTGGCGCCGCGTCGCTGGGCGACGAGTTCGGGCCTATTGACGCCGTCGAAGGCGAGCGTGCCGTCCATGCCGCCATCGATCGAGGCATCAATTTCTTTGACACCGCTCCCTACTACGGCCGCACGCTGTCGGAAACCCGCCTTGGGCAAGCGCTGGCCGGTAAACGCGACCACGTCATTCTGGCCACGAAATGCTGCCGCGACGGTCTGGACGATTTCGATTTTTCCGCCCGGCGCGTGACCGAGAGCCTGGAGGAGTCGCTGCAGCGATTGCGAACCGACCGCATCGATCTATTCCAGATTCACGACCTGGAGTTTGGCGACCGCGAGCAAATTTTGGAGGAAGCGCTGCCGGCGGCCCGGCGCGCGCAGGAGGCCGGCAAGGTCCGTTGGATCGGCATCACGGGGCTCCAACTGGAGATGCTCGAAGACGTGGCGCGCCACTTCGAGGTCGACACGATACTGTCTTACGCGCGCTACAACCTGGCGATCGGCGATCTCGACCACAGTCTGCGGCCATTCGCCGAGGAGCATGGCATTGGCTTGATCAACGCCTCGCCGCTGCTGCAGGGCGCCCTGACGCACAACCCGCCGCCGGCCTGGCATCGCGGTGGCCCGGACTTGCTCGCCGCCTGCGCTCGCGCCGCGGCCGTCTGCGCTGACGAGGGCGTGGAGCTGTCGCGGATGGCGCTGCGGTTTTGCCTGGACCACCCCTACGTCGCCACGACGCTGGTCGGCATGCAGAGCCGCGCGCAGCTTGAGACAAACCTGGCGGCGCTGGATTTTGAGCCCGATCCGGGGCTGTTGCGGAAGGTTCGGTCGCTGCTGGCGCCGTTCCATGACCGCATTTGGGCGAGCGGCCGCCCTGAAAACCACGACCGCGCGGCGCGCTAAACCGGGCGTTGGGACGAGCGCGTGGACGCCGTCACGCGCGGCCTGCTAGGGATGACCGTGGCCTGCGCCCGCTGCCATGACCACAAGTTCGACCCCATCGCCAACAAGGACTACGAGGGCTCGGCCGGGGTTTTTGCGAGCACTTGGTTGGCGAAGCGGTCGATCGTCGAGATGGACGCGCTACGCGCTCGCCTCGACCCGGTCGAGCGGATCACGGCGCTCGCTCATAAAACCTTGGGCCGGAATCCTCACGCGCGTGAGGTGGAGCGGGCGCTGAGTCTTGTGGCCCCGCGCGGGGCTGGCGACGCGGGTAAGCCGTGGGAGGAATACGCCCAGGCGCTGCTAGGAACCAACGAGCCGAGCTTCCGGCCGTAAAAGGTTTGTAAATGGCGGTTGACCGGCGGGCGGGCGTCGATCTAGACTAAAGAGGATAGGTGTCCAACGAGAAGCTCTTCCGTGGACGGGAGCATTCAAATGAATCGAAGGCTCGCATTCCAAGGCGCGCGTGAGGGTCGCAAGTCCTCTTCGCACTGTCGTTCGCCGCGTGAGCGGTCGAATGCGGCGTTGCATGCGCCCGCTTCCGAATCGTTTGTTCCCGCTCCGATCGCGACCGATCCGGAAGAGGAACCCTTTGCCATCATTCGAATTAACGGCTCCATCGTACTCGTAGCGGTAGGCTCCCCCGGCTGATGGCTTCTCCCCAAGATTGACTCGAGATCTTACAAGAGAGGCCGCCGCCGGGGCGAAAAAAAGACCGGTTGGCGGCCTTTTTTCTTGCCTCGCCCAGGGGCCGCAAACCGAGCATGGAAGGGTGAGGCGCGGGAAGCTGAAGCCGCTATCGAAGCCGGCGGAAGCAACGGAGACTGGAACGACATGGCCTTGATGACAGGCGCGCAGATTCTGATCGAAAGCCTTGCCCGCGAAGGCGCTGACGTGATCTTCGGGTACCCGGGCGGCGTCACGCTGCCGATCTACGACGTACTCTACGACCACCCCCTCCGCCACATCCTCGTCCGGCACGAAGAGAACGCCGCGTTCATGGCGCAGGGCTACGCCCGCACCACCGGCCGCGTCGGCGTCTGCATGGCGACCTCCGGCCCCGGCGCCACCAACCTCACCACCGGTTTGGTGGACGCGCTGATGGATTCGATCCCGATCGTGGCGATCACCGGCCAAGTGCCGCAGGCGCTCATCGGCCGCGACGCGTTCCAAGAAGCCGACACCTTCGGCATTACCCGCGCGGCGACCAAGCACAACTACCTCGTCAAGGACATCAACGAGCTGCCCCAGGCGATCCACGAAGCGTTCTATATCGCCTTGTCCGGCCGTCCGGGCCCCGTCCTGGTGGACATCACCAAGGATGTGCTGGTGGGCAAGGGCCGCTTCACGCCGGTCAGCGAGCTGCGCCCGCTGCGCGGTTACGAGCTCCAGCTTGATCCCGAGCAGTCCGAGATTGAGGCCGCGGCGGCCTTTTTGTGGGAGTCCGAGCGGCCGCTGATCTACGCCGGCGGCGGCGTCATTAGCGCCGACGCCTCGGACGAGATCGTCGAGCTGTCGGAGATCCTCGGCGTGCCGCTGGTGCATACCGTGATGGGGCACGGCATGATGCGGCCCGATCATGAGAACTACGTCTCGATGCTCGGCATGCACGGCGGCTATGCGGCCAACATGGCGATCACCGAGTGCGACGCGATCATCGGCGTCGGCGTGCGCTTCGACGACCGCGTCACCGGCCGCCTGGACCGCTTCGCGCCGCACGCCCGCGTGCTGCACATTGACGTGGATCCGGCCGAGATCAACAAGAACCGCCGCGCCGACTTCGGCGTGGTGGGCGACGCCAAGCGGGCGCTCAAGAAGCT
>CAYOPA010000579.1:0-3123 GCA_964405625.1 uncultured Bryobacterales bacterium | reverse complement strand
TGACCCGCCCCGACCTCCTCCTCCTCGACGAAATCACGGCATCCCTCGACCCCGAGCTCGTCGGCGAAGTCCTCCACATCATCAAGGACCTGAAGAACCAGGGCATGACCATGCTCATCGTCACCCACGAGATGGGCTTCGCCCGAAACGTCGCCGACCGCGTCGCGTTTCTGGAAGGCGGTGCGATCCTCGAGGAAGACACGCCGGCCCGGCTGTTCACCAACCCACGCGAGGAGCGGACCCGGCGCTTCCTCCAGCGGATCGTGGAGTCCGGGCGGCTTTAGTGGCGAGCAAGGAAGATGGCGGGGAGGCAGGGCCTCCCCACCGGCCCCACCGGTACTTTGGGGTGGTGGCGGCGGGGACGGTGGTGCACGGTTGTCCCTGAGCACCTTTAGATGTCAAGCCGTCCGTTGAGCGGTCAGGTCTCGCATGCGGCCGCCATCGAGAGCAGGAGACGCCCCATCGCCATCCGCCTCCATCCGCTCGCACTAGCACGCCTCGCCGAGCGCGGCGCCGAAGAGTCGGAGGTCGTGCTCGCCGTCGAGGGTGGCGAGCGGTTCCCTGCGAAATTCGGGCGGACCGGCTTTCGCCGCAACTTCCCATTCGCCGCAACGTGGCGCGGAAAATTCTACCCGACCAAGCAGATCGAAGCCTATGCTGTGTGGGAGGATGACGGCTGGTTGGTGATCACCGTCGTCGTCAAGTACTTCTGAACCGGAGAAATTCCGTGCGCCTCACCTACGACCCGAAGCACAACATCGCCTATATCAGGCTGCGCGAGAAGACCGAGACCGTCGAGACCGTCCGCGTCTCGGACGAGATCAACATCGACCTCGCTGCCGACGGCACCGTCTATGGCATCGAACTCCTCGACGCCAACAACCAGCTGAAGGCCGGAGACGGCGGCCACCTCGTCCTGGTCGACGCCACCGGCACGGAGCGCACCCTGCCGCTGGCGGGGTGAGTTGCCAGCGAAGCAAGTGCCAGAAGCCCTGGAGAACTGTACAGGACAGAAGCCGACACGCCACCGCTGACGCACGCCCGCAACTTGATCCGCCGCTCGACGACGTTCTCGGTCGTGACGTTCGGGGAATAGGAAGAAGGTGGCGGGGAGGCAGCGCCTCCCCTCCGGTATTTTGGGGTGGTGGCGGCGGGGGTGGTGGTGCGAATGGTCGGGAGGGAGGTTTCCCTCTATGCTCGAAGAGGGGGCGGCTAGAAGGTGCATTGTTGCAGACTGCGTTGCCCGGTCACGAGCAATTCGTAGGTGCTGAGCACCGTCCGCAGCGACAGAGCGTCGAACAGCCCCAGCGGAAAGCCGGCGTCACTCATGCAGCTATCGTACACGCTCGATGGCGACGGCGATGCAGCACCTGGCCTGAGCGCGGTGATGGCGGCCGACCGATGTTGTTCGCAGGCATGATGCGCATCGGCATAGTGTCCGAGCCGCTGATCCTCTCGCGCCGAAATCCGCAAGAACTCCTCGAATGCCCGCTGCGACCCGGCGCCGTAGCCGAGCGTGTCACCGCTCTCGGCGCGGATCAGCTCGTAGCGTTCCGGCGCGCTCGGATCGTCGTAAAGAAAAACGAATAGCTGCCCATCGGCCAACATCGGCTCGTAGCAGACTGGTGCCGACCTTGCCCCGAGCACGCCCCAGCAGACTTTCGAGTCTGCGATCCACCACTTGCCACAATATTTTTCGGGCAAGCCGCCTACATTATATTTCATGCCGGCGACACCATTGCCACCGAAAAAAATTTCTAGCAAGGTATTGTAGGGAACATTCTTGAAGTAGAGCGTCTTCTCCAGATAATCGGCAAACTCCGCAGCATCGACAAGGCGCGTCCCTGGCGCATTGCGATCGAAGGAGCGCACGACGTCGAGCGCGGCGAGCTCGCCGGGCGCGCGGCTCAGGCGGACCATCGGCTCGCCGCTCGGCGTCGCGATCTTGACGACCGGCAGCGACACATGTTGCTCCTGCCCGGCGGGTCGGACGCCGAGCATCGCCGTTCCACCAGTCGGAACGCGCTCCCAATAGCTCTCGAGGCTGTTCTGCCCGCCAAACGTCTGATGATTGAAGTAGACGAGCGAGTCCGTCGTGCGGATACCGGCTGTCGCGGCACTGCCATCGGGATCGAGCAGCTCTACCTCATACCGGGTCCGGTAGTGCGTCCAGCGGCCTTCTCGCTTCCGCTCCTCGACATATGTCGCCGTCATGCCGAGCGAGTCGAAGCGCAAAGGAACGTTCTTGATGGTCTCGAAATCCGAATCGAAGACTTGTTCCCGCGCTGGTGACGACGCTGCTTGCCGCGCCTGCCGGGCGCGCTCCGCGTTGGCTCGCCTTTCGCGGATCGCTTCTTCTGTTCTGGCGCGCCTCGCTTCTGTCCTGGCGCGTCGCTCGTCGGCCTTTGCGCGTCTTTCGTCGGCCTTTGCGCGTCTCTCGTCGCTGCGCGTCGAGCTGGCGCGCGGCGCGTCGACCGGCCTCGATTGGGCATTGGGCGCGAGGGGAATGCCCCTCGAAAACGCATTTTGGTCTTGCAACACTCGGCTGATCGACTCGGTGATATCCGTTGTCGCACCACCGGTCGGCCAACCGATTGCCGCCAGAAGACAAAGAAACAGAAGCGGATACTGTCTTCGTTTCGTCATTTACGACCCAACCCCAATTTCTTCTTGTACTTCTGACTAAAAGCATACCCCTGACTTTCAGATTTGGCAATCGAGCTGCTGCGTGGCGCTCCCGGGAATGCCTCCCTTTTTGCCCTTTTCCGGCGCTCCCGGCGAACCGCAGCGGACGTGGTGCGCTTGCGCGGCGACGGCCGCCCCGTGGCTTGTTTGCGCTGCCGCCAGTGGCGTGTCACCACCGCCCCCAACCCATCCACCACCCCAAAAGACCGGATGGGCGCGGGAAGGCCAGCCTTCCAGCTCTTCTCCTCACTCGGCCCGGTCCATCAGTGTCCTTTTTCGGCTGGTCAGGTCTCGGTCAGTTGCCGGAGCGTCGTCATTGGCAGGACCAGACGTCGGCCTTCGTTTGGGAGCGGTATGAAGCCGTATTTCTGGTAGAACGCGGTGGCGGCTTCGTCTTTGGCGTCGACGATCACGGCGTGGACCGCGAGGGTTCGTGTT
>CAYOPA010000578.1:1907-3127 GCA_964405625.1 uncultured Bryobacterales bacterium | reverse complement strand
CCTGGGGCGACTACGACGGCGACGGCGGGCTGGATCTGCACGTGTCGAACATGTGGTCGTCCGCCGGCCAGCGGCTGACCTTCAACGCGCAGTTCGAGGGGGTGGCGGAGTCGCCCGAAGTTCGTGCGCAATATCAACGACAGGCTCGCGGTAACTCTTTGTTTCACAATAAGGGAGACGGAACATTTGAAGATATATCTGAAGTGGCCGGCGTGACGATGGGCCGCTGGGCCTGGGCGTCGGACTTCGTGGACCTGACCAGCGACGGGCGCTTGGACCTGTTTGTCCAGAACGGCTACATCACCGGCGCCCGGCTGGACGACCTTTGAAGTTTCTTCTGGCGGCAGGTCGTGTCGCAAAGCCCTCAGCAACAAGCCGCTTCGAAAAGCTACCAGGACGCCTGGCGGGCGGTGAACCTGTTGATTCGCTCCGACGGCTCCTGGAGCGGTCGTGAGCGCAATGTCTGCTATCTGAACCAGGGCGACGGCGCGTTCACGGACTCTGCTTTCGTCAGTGGGCTGGATCTCAACACGGACGGCCGCGGTTTCGTGCCGTTTGACCTGGACGGCGACGGCGATCTGGACCTGATCCTCAAGAACCGCAGCGGGGTGCAACTCCGTGCTTTCCGCAACGATTTTCGGGAGAAGCCCCGCATGATCGCCGTGCGAGCGGAGGGGCGCGGAACCAACCGCGACGGCGTGGGCGTCCGGCTGATGCTGGAGACGGACCGGCGCAAACTGGTCCGCGAGATCGCCTCGGGCTCGGGCTTTCTGTCGCAACGGCCCAGGCAGGCGGAGTTTGGATTGGCGGACGGCGAAACGCCCCAGCGGTTGACCGCGGCCTTCCCTGGCGGCGAGCGGATGGTTTACGACGAGCTGCCGGAGCCGAACGGGCGCTGGCTGGTGATTGAAAAGGAGGCGCGGGTTCGCCGCGTGGAGCCGCGTTCGGCGCCCGAGCGGCGCTCCGAGCCGGTGGCGGCTCCGGCCGGACCGGGCGTGCGCTTGGCGGAGTCCGTTCCCGCGCCTGAGCTGGAGCTTGAATCACTGGACGGCGCTCGGCTCTCCCTCACGGCCGCCGATGGTCGCAAGAAGCTGGTCAACTTCTGGGCGACCTGGTGCCCGCCGTGCCGCAGCGAGATGGCCGATTTCGTGCGCCACGTCGAGCGGCTGGAGCAGGCCGGCGTGCAGGTGCTGGCGGTCTCGGTGGACGAACCGTCCGAG
>CAYOPA010000578.1:0-1897 GCA_964405625.1 uncultured Bryobacterales bacterium | reverse complement strand
ATATACATCAGCCGCGCGACCCTTTCGGGCTGTGCGTGACGCCGTACGCGCCTTCGCCCGGGAATTCGACGTGAGCTTCCCCGTGCTGTTCGCCGACGACACCGTCGTAAACGCCTACACTGTCTTGCAGCACAACCTGTTCGACCGCCGCGCGGACTTGGCGATTCCGACCAGCTTCCTGCTGAATGAGGCCGGCGACGTGGTCATGGTCTACCGGGGCGAGACCGACGCCGAGACGATCCTGCGCGATCTGGAAGGCGGGCTGGCGCTACCGTTCAAGGGGCGTTGGGTGAGGTCCGGCCCGGCTCGCGATTTCACGGCGCTGGGGGCCTCGTATGCCGAACGCGGGCTGCCGGAGCAGGCGCTGCAAGCCTTTGAGCGCGCCTGGGAGGCCGGCGTTCGTTCACCGGAGCTGCTCAACAACCTGGCCGGCGCGCTGGTGCAGGTCGGAGCGTTGGATCGGGCCGAAGAGCTGTTGCGCGGCGTCCTGGAGGCGAACCCGAACGACCTGGACGCGACGGTGAATCTTGCCTCTGTGCTCTTGGACAAGGGCGATGCGGCCGGCGCGTATGACTTGGCGCGCGAAGTCTCCGAGGCGCGCTCGGACGACGGCGCGGCGCTGGCGCTGCTGGGGGCGGCGGCGTTCGGGCTGGAGCGCTACGACGAAGCCGAACGCGGCTACCGCCGGGCCATCGAGCTCGACCCGTCCCAGCCCGGACCGCACGAGAATCTCGGCGGCTTGCTGGCCTCGACGGACCGGCTGCCGGACGCCATCGCCTCGTTGGAGGAAGCTGCTCGGCTGGGCGGCGGCTCCGTCAAGCTTTACTCCAACCTGGGCGTGCTTCACATGCGGACGGGCGATTCCCAGCAAGGACTGGCTGCGTTTCGCCGAGCCGTGGAGATTGATCCGGCGGATTACGGGGCCAACCTCAACTTGGCGCTCTACTACACCCAGATACAGGCGCCGCGCGTGGCCCGCGACTGGGCGACCAAGGCGCGCGAGGCCGACCCGGACCAAGAGGGCGCCTATCTGCTGGAAGCCCAGGCCGCCGCCGACTCCGGCGACCTGGCGGGCGCACGCGCTCTGCTCCAGGAGCTACTGCGGCGCCAACCCCGATCGGCGGAAGCTGCGTCCGCGTTGGAACGCCTGGACCAACGGTAGCCCGAGTGCAACCGAAAGGCCGGGCCATCCGTACATTAAGCGATGGGTTCTGAGGGAGTACAATCAAGCCCGAGGGGAACAGGATGCGTTATTATTTGCCCGTTGCTTTGCTCGCGCTGGCCTTGACGGCCCCTGGCGCCGCACAGGAGGGCTTTCGGACCATCGACGAGCCGGAACCCGAAAGCTCCTTTTCCGGGGGCGACATCACCACCATCCCGCGCGGCACGCGAGTGCCCTTGATGTTGCTCAACAGCATCAGCACCAAGCACGCCGCCCCCGGCGATCTGATTTATCTCGAATCGGTCTATCCCGTCGTGGTCGACGGACGGGTTGTCATTCCCCCCGGCACTTACATCTCCGGAAGCGTGACGCAGTCCAAACGGCCCGGCAAGGTCAAGGGCAAGGGCGAGCTTTACCTGCGCTTTGAGCAGATGATTCTGCCGAACGGCGTGATCCGCGACCTGGTGGGCCGGGTGGGCGCGCTCGACGGCCGGGCCCCGGAGAGCTTTGACCGCGAGGAAGGCCGCATTGAAAGCGAAGGCGGCGCCGGGCGCGATGCGCGGACCGTCGGCGAAGCGGCGGCGGCGGGTACGTCGGTCGGCGTGATCGCGGGCGCGGCAGGCGGCAACGTGGGGCGCGGCCTGGGCGTCGGCGCGGCGGCCGGCGCGGCGGCCGGTCTTGCGGGCGTGCTGCTGACTCGCGGCCCGGACGCCATCCTGGAGCGCGGCTCCCAAC
>CAYOPA010000577.1:0-3129 GCA_964405625.1 uncultured Bryobacterales bacterium | reverse complement strand
TCCACGTCGTATGTGATCTGCACACGAGGGGCTCGTACCCGATCCAGTTTGTGTTGAGTGCTTTCTCGTCCCACTGATGTACCTCCTAAATCGACCGCGCCACCGCATCCTCATGCGAGAAAAAACTTCGTGCGCGAACAGCGAACCATCGTACCAGACCGCTTTCGCGGCCGTCTGTTAAATATTGCGAAACGTAAAACAATTCAATTTGATTCCGTTTCCTCTGAAAAATCCGCTCCGGCGAGGCCAGACCAGCGCCCGTCGAACACCCGCCGGACCTACACAAGCGGCAAGAATTCTACCACAATCGGCCCCCGCTCCGGAAGCCGCATTTTCGGACTCATTCGGCGTCCATTTCGGGCTCTGCTAGCATGGACGGCTTGGCGTTGATCGGCGCCGATATCGTAAACCCATGAACCTTCAGCCACCTACGCCCTCCTCGGCGGCGCGGTTGCGCGCCCTTTTTGCCCGAGCGGAATTCGAGCCCGCCAAGCTGTCGAGCGTTCTCGGTCGGAACGAAGCCTCCTCCGCAAAAAATCACAACCGGGGGCTGCTGCTGCGCCGCACCGACGAGCCCACCGCCCTGAATACGTTATTGCGTTGGTTCCTCATCGGCGCCGACATCAAAAAACAGCAGGCCGAGGCGACCTTGTCTGTCCAGGATCTCGACGACCTGTTGGAGTGCGGACTGGTCGAGGAAGCCGGCGCGCACTACCGGTCGCCGCTGATGGTCTCCCCTTACGAGGGCTTTCTGCTGGCCGCCGACCGGCTCACCGAGCTCGAATCAGGCGACAGCCCCGACGCCGTCTTGATGGTCAACCGCACCACCTGGAGACTGGGGCAACTGATGCTGCGCGAGCCGGTGGAGACCACGCTCGACCTGGGGACCGGTTGCGGCGCGTTGGCGCTGGCCGCCTCGCGCCACAGCCGCGAGGTGGTGGCGACGGATCTGAACCCGCGAGCCATCCGGATCGCCCGCTTCAACGCGGCCCTCAACGGCGTCGAGAACGTCGAGTGGCTGGAGGGCGACTTGTGGGAGCCGGTCACCGGACGGCGCTTCGACCGCATCATCTCCAACCCGCCGTTCTTTCTCTCGCCCGACAACGATTCGCTCTTTTGCGACAACCCCTTCGAGCTGGACGGGCTTTGCCAGCGACTGATTCGCGAAGCCGGCGACTACCTCAACCCAGGCGGATTCTGCCAGATGATTTTTGAGTGGGCGGAAATTAAAGGCGAGCCCTGGCGGCAGCGGCTGATCGATTGGACCGACGGCGTGGACTGCGATGTCTGGATTGCCAAGGGCTACTCGCTGGGAGTCGACCGCTACGCCCACCAACGGATCACCGAGAAGGCCGTGACCGCCGAGGAGGTCGAGTCCCGCTTTGAGCGCTGGATGCGCTACTTCACGGGCAAGGGGGTCGTTTCCATTCATGGCGGCTTGGTCGCGTTGCGCCGCCGGTCCGGGCCGGGCTGGCTGCGGATCAGCGAGCAGGCGGCCGTGCGCGAAGACGCCGACAAGGCCCTGCGCGGCCGCTTCAACAGCCTCGACTACACCCATGGCTCGCCCGATGACGAGGAGATGCTCCAAACCCGTCCGCGGCTGTGTGAGGCCGTGGAGATGTCCCAGCGGCTGCGGCTGATCGACGGCGGCTGGAAGCCGGTGGGAATGCAGCTTGAGCTGCGCGACGGGCTGCCGGACTCGCTGCCGGCGGACCGTTCGACGCTGGGGTTGCTGACGGCGCTGGACGGCTCGCGCACTATCGCCGAAGTGGCCGAGGCCGTGGCGCGTCAGTCTGAGCAGGATCCGGCCCGGGTCGCCGCTGAGTGCGTTCGTCTGATCCGGGCGCTGGCCGAGCGTGGGTTTGTGACGGACGGCGCCGCAGCATCATAAGGAAGCTCCCGGCGACAAGCTCAGAACTGGCGCTCGAAGCCTTCGCGGGTTTGCCGGCTGCGCTTGCGAGGAACCCAGTAGGTCTGCCGCTTCGGACCGCGCCGGTCCAGCGGATCGCGCCCGAACAGCCGGGTCAGCAGCCCCAGCGGCGTTAGAAGCAAGTAAAACGCCGCCGAGAGGATAATCCGGCTGTTGATCGCGCCCAGCAGTTGCGCCAGCCGCATCCAGGCGTTGTGAAAAGCCCGTGCGCCCGGCGGGAACAGCAGGCCGGTCAACAGCAGCAGCGCCGCGGCGGCCCCGAAACCCGCCCACAACGCCGGCCGTTCGCGGTAGACGTTCCAAGCGGCGATCAGCAGAAAGACCCCGCCGACCAGCAGCGCCGATTTGCGGGCCTGCCTATCGAGATTCTCAGTCAAGCTGAAACTCCTCCCGCCAGGCTGTATCGGCTTCGGTCGCCGTTTGCTCGGATTTTTCGAGCAGGAAGCCGCCGCAGGCCAATACGTCCATCTCGGTGCGAACGAAGCAGCGGAAGGCGTCCTGGGGCGTACAGACGATCGGCTCGCCGCGCACGTTGAAGGAGGTATTGACCACCACCGGGCAGCCGGTGAGCCGATCGAATTCCGCGATCAGATCGTAGTAAACGCCGTTGACCTCCGGTCGTACGGTCTGGACGCGGGCGGAGTAGTCGACGTGGGTGACGGCGGGGATTTTCGACCGCGGCACGGTGAGCTTGTCGATACCGAACAGGCTCTCCTGTTCGGCGGTCATGGGGATGCGCACATCCTCCCGAACAGGGGCCGCCAGCAACATGTAGGGCGAGTCGGCGTCGAGCTCAAACCAGTCCGCCACGCGCTCGCGCAGCACTGACGGGGCGAAGGGCCTGAAGCTCTCGCGGTACTTGATTTTCAGGTTCATCACCGACTGCATCTTGGGCGAGCGCGGGTCGCCCAGGATGCTGCGCGCGCCCAGCGCCCGCGGTCCGAATTCCATGCGGCCCTGGAACCAGCCGACTATTTTCTCCGAAGCCAAGGCTTGCGCCGTCCGCTTGACCAGCTCTTCCCGGCTGACGCGGCGGTAGCGCGCGCCGGCGGCGTCCAACGCGGAGGCGATCTCGTCGTCGCCGTAGGACGGTCCCAGATAGGAGCCGCGCATCGCGTCGCCGGGCTCGGCTTGGCGCGGGTTGTCCAGATACTGATGCCAGACCGAGAGCGCCGCGCCCAGCGCACCGCCGGCGTCGC
>CAYOPA010000576.1:0-3134 GCA_964405625.1 uncultured Bryobacterales bacterium | reverse complement strand
CACTACATCGGCAAGGAGTTTGAGCTGACCGCCCACCAGCCGGATGGCAAGTCGTTCACGATCCTGAAGATCAACGACTACGACTTCGCCTGGCAGGAGCTCTACAGCTTCCGCGACCCGCTGATTCTGCCGGCCGGGACGCGGCTGGACTCGGTGATCCGGTGGGATAACACGGCCGCCAACCCCGTTAACCCGAACAGCCCGCCCCAGCCGATCCGATGGGGGCCGTTCTCCGAGGACGAGATGGGCAGCCTGATCCTCGACACGATCACGCTGGATCCCGCCGACGAGCCCAAGCTACTGGCGGCGCTTGAAGAGCATGAGGCGCTGTCGGCCGCGAATTTCTACTTGACCACGAACGGAAAGCTGTTTGACGGCCGCGGCAATCCGGGCAAACGCATGCGGGAGATCGCCAAGAAGACGGCGGCCCGGTTCGATTCGGACGGCGACGGCAAGCTCAGCGACGCGGAGAAGCAGGCCGCCCGGGAGTACCTGCGTGAGCGCGGATTCGACCGCGGGTACCTGCGGTCGAGCGATGATTAGCGATTGAGCCGGACCCTTAGTAGCGACGGACATTCTTGCCCGTCGGAGCACTGAGGGGCCGCCTGGGTCGGCTTTTTCGTCGACGTTCGAGAGGGTGTAGCGCGCGGCTCCGGCCGAGCTGCGTCGTCGCGTATCGAAGACGTACACGCGATCACACGCAAGCGCGCCTGAAGTGGCGGCGGATTGGCCAACTTCTTCGAAATGTTAGAGCTCCGGCGGCCGGACAAGAATGTCCGGCCCGACTGGAAATCCAACGCCCCAGGCGGTAGTCGCGCCTGGGGCGTCATGGCTTGGTCCGGGGTTGGTCCCTACGAAAAGCTCAACACCGCGTCGGCTTCGTTGTCGTAGGTATCGAACACCGTATACAGCTTGGTGATCTGCAACAGATCCTGCACCTTCTTCTGCACGTTGAGCAGCTTGACCTTGGCGCCCTGGTTCGAGGCCGTCGTATAGGTCGAGACGAGCTCGCCCAAACCCGAGCTGTCGATGTAGCTCACATCGCCCAGGTTCAACACGACCTTCTTGGCCCCCTTGGCCAGAATTTCGCCCATCGACTCCCGCAGCTTGCCCGATGAGGCGTCGCCCAGGGTGATTCGGCCGCCGAGATCGACGATTGTGACGCCGTCCACTTCGCGCACTCCCACGTTGAGACTCATTGCCATTCCTCCTATTTGCTGTCCTTGCCGCCGGGTCCTTTCTTCACCATGGTCACCTGCATGCCGCGAGGCTCGGCCCGGCGGACCGTAAACTCGTCGACGAGGGCCTGCATTAATAGCAGGCCCCGGCCCGATGACTTCAACAAATTCTCGGGAGCGGTCGGGTCAGGCACGTTCTGGGGCTCGAACCCTTCGCCCTCATCGCGGACGCCGACGGTCAGCGCTCCATCCGAGCCTAAATCGACTGAGAAATAGACCGACTTCTCCGAGCTGTATCCGTTTCCATGGGCGACCGCATTCACCATTGACTCGCGAACCGCCATCCCCAGATGGTCAATCTCGTCTTCCGCAAGGCCCGCCTCCCGCGCCAAGCCTTGCACGATGATCTCCGCGGCATCGACGCTGTCTACCTTACTTTCGAGCTTCAGCTCGAGGCTCCTGGGTTCCGCCATGCGAGGGTAGTCTCGACGCCTGATCGCTTGGGAAGTCAACTGCTGACGGCGTTCGTGTCAACGAAGACGAAAGATCTCACACACCTTCAAGCAATGTCAAGACGAACGCAGCTCGCCCGCAGCCCGCGCCTCGTTTTCATGAAGAACGTTTCCACAGGGCCGCATCGATGGTCGACCAGATGTGGACAATCCAGCCCAGCGTACCCACGCTGATGATCCAGATGACGCCCGCCAGCACGAACTGGAACAGCGCCATCAGCCAGCGCCCCTGCACGAGCTGTCCGAGCCCCGCGATGAAGAAGCTACAAAGCGCCGCAATTACGTTTCCCGTTGAGCCTTGACCGGGTTCCATCGTTGTTTTCCGTCCTCCCAGTGTAACGTCGCCGAACGCGGCTATGTTCCGCCTGCACGCAATCGGCCGCGAGCTTCATCGTACAATGGTCGTCCAATGGCTACGAAGCTCCAAGGAAAAGTCGCTCTCGTCACCGGCGCCGGCACCGGCATGGGCGCCGCCATCGCCACCCTGTTTGCCGCCGAAGGCGCTCGCGTGGCGGTCAACTATCGCGCGTCGCAGGCCGAGGCGGACGCCGTGGTCGGCTCCATCACGCAGGCGGGCGGCGAAGCATTCGCCGTCCAGGCAAACGTTGCCGTCGAGGACGATGTCCGCGCCATGGTCGCCGAGATCGATTCGCGCTGGGGCCGCCTGGACCTCCTGGTCAACAACGCCGGTTGGAGCCAGGTCACGCCGCACGCCGAGCTCGACCAGCTTACCGACGAGCTATGGGACCGTACCCTCAACATCAATCTGCGCGGCGCGTTCTACTGCGTTCGCCAGTGCGTACCGCTGATGCGGCGCGGCGGCGGCGGGGCGATCATTAACAACACCTCCGCCTCGGCTTTCCACGCCGCCGGCAGCTCGCTGATCTACTCGGCTTCGAAGGCGGCGCTGGTCAACCTGACGCTCGGTCTGGCGCGGGCGCTGGCCCCGGAGATTCGCGTCAACGCGTTCGCTCCCGGCATGGTGGAGACACGATTTGCCGGGTGGCCGCCCGAGCAGTTCGTCACAGCACGCGCCAGCACGCCGCTGGAAGCTCTGCCCACCGCGGAAGACGTTGCGCTAACCGCTTTGTACCTAGCCGCGGACGCCACGACGTTGACCGGCGAAACGATCGTGATCGACGGCGGCCGTACACGGTTGGGGCCGAAGAGCTACAAGTAGCGTCCGGCGGCCCCTGATGAGGTTCCGAGCCGGATCGGTCGAGATTCACCCGCTTGGCGGCGAGCGCCGTCTGCTGGTGGGTTTGCGCTCGGGGCGCGCGCTCGAAGGGACTGCGGCGGACGCCGAGCTGCTGCTGGCGTGCCGCCAGTTCCACACGCTCGAAGAGCACGCCGCCGACGCCGCCCGACGCGACGAGCTCGCCGGCGCGCGCCGGTTGGCGTCCAAGGGGCCGCGCTGGCTGCAAACGGTCATCCGCCAAACCGA
>CAYOPA010000575.1:0-3135 GCA_964405625.1 uncultured Bryobacterales bacterium | reverse complement strand
AGGGCTGACGCCCTGGGCTACGTTCCGCCATGCTTTTCCGTTGCAAACGAGAGCATTTTTCTCCCCTGAAGCGGTGCCATTGACTTCGACTGCCCGAGCGGCTAATCTCCCCGACGATGCTTCGAGTTCTGCTCGCCCTCTCCCTGTGCGCCGCGCCGCTGGTCGCCACTGACTGGTCCAAGGTTCCGCAACTGCCCCACAAGGTCGTGCCCGGCTGGGCGCAACTGCCCGCCGGCGCCAACTTCGGCGAAACGCCCGGCGTCGCTGTTGACTCCAAGGACAATGTCTGGGTCTTCAACCGGGGCGACAGCCCGGTCATGCAGTTCGACAAGAGCGGCAAGCTGCTGCGCGCCTGGAGCAATCCGCCCGTGGTGGCGGCGCACGGCATCGCGGTGGGGCCGGATGGAGCGGTCTGGCTGGTCGACACCGCCGGACATTCCGTCATGAAGCTGACGCCGGAGGGCCGCCTGGAGATGGTGATCACTAACGCCGGACGCCGACCCGGCGACAATTCCTCCGAGTACGCCTTCAACCTGCCCACCAGCATCGCCTTTCGCCCCGACGGCGGCTTCTATGTGGGCGACGGCTACGGCAACTCGCGCGTGGTGCAGTATTCCAAGGATGGCGAGTACATCCGCCACTGGGGCGGAATGGGCCTGGAGCCGGGGCGCTTCAACCTGGTCCACTCGGTGGCGGTGGACTCCAAGGGCGCGCTCTACGTCGCCGACCGGACCAACAACCGCATCCAGGTCTTTGACGCCGACGGCAAGTTCCTCGATCAGTGGACCGACATCGGCCAGCCCTGGGGGCTCGCCTACTCAGCCAAGGAGAACGCGCTGTATATGTGCGACGGGCTGGACAACCGCATCCTCAAGCTCAATCTGGACGGCCGGATCGTAGGACAGCTTTCCAGCTTCGGCAAAGCGCCGGGCAAGCTTGATTTCGCGCACCACCTGGCGGTCGATTCGGAGGGCTCGATTTACGTCGCCGAGATCAAGAACTGGCGCGTGCAGAAGTTCGCCAAGTAGTTGGGAACAGTTCGAAAGGGGGAGGTCCGAGACCTTTTCGGGCGCATGTTCCATTTCTTTCAGGCCGAGGGCTGCCAGCGCTCCAAGGAGTAAGCCTTGCTACGATGACGGGCGGTTTGCCTAAATTCAAGCGCCCGAACGTTGTTCTGATCCTTGCCGATGACATGGGTTACGGCGACTTCGGCGTCTTCTCCGGCGGCGCCGTCCGGACGCCGAATCTGGATCGTCTGATCGCAGAAGGCGTCTGCTTTCGGCAGCACTACTCGGGCTCGCCGATCTGCGCTCCGGCTCGGGCCTGCCTGCTGACCGGCCGCTATCCGCACCGCACCGGCGCCGTCACCCAGCACGAGATCCACGGGCTGGACCGCATCTCCCTGCGCGAGACGACGATGGCGGACGCCTTCCAAAACGCCGGTTACGCGACCGGCTTGGCGGGCAAGTGGCACAACGGGACTTTCGACCCCCGCTACGAGCCGCACAATCGCGGCTACGATGAGTTCACGGGCTTCTGTGGCGGCTGGACCGACTACTACCGGTACTCGCTGCGGCGCAACGACTCGACGTTCTCCTCAGACGGGACCTACATCACGGACCTGCTCACCGCCGAAGCGGTGGAGTTCGTGCGACGAAACCGACAAGGCCCGTTCTTCTTGACCCTCGCCTACTCAGCGCCGCACTCGCCGTTCCAGGCGCCGGCCGAGGCGATCCAGCCCTACCTGGACAAGGGGTTCAACCGGATTGTCGCCACCACCTACGCCATGATCGAGATCATGGACCAGGGCGTCGGTCGAGTGCTCGATGCGCTCGACCGAGAGGGGATCGCTGACGACACGATCGTGCTCTTCACTTCGGACAACGGCCCGGCGTTCTTCAACCCGCCCTACATGCTCAATGAGGGCGAATCGACCTTCAACGAGCGCTTCAACGTCGGCATGAGGGGCAGCAAGGGCTGGGTGTATGAGGGCGGCATCCGCGTGCCGATGGTCATCCGCGCGCCGGGCATGGCGACGGGCGGCCGGATACTCGATGAGCTGGCGCATTTTGCCGACTGGCTGCCGACGCTGCTGTCGATGACCGGCGTGGAGCGTCCCGGCGGGCCGCCGCTCGACGGTCAGGATCTGTCTCCGCTGCTGCGCGGCGAGCCGCAACAGGTCGAGCCGAGGCGCTTTTGGCAGTTCAATTTCTATGCGCCCGACATTGGGACCAACGCCGCCATGCGCGACGGCGACTGGAAGCTGGTCCGGCCGATGATCGAGGGCACGCGCTTCTTCACGCCTGAATTGTGCGAGTCGCCCGAGGACGTGGCGCGGACGACGGCGTTTGTCGAAGCCGACTTGAAACACAAGGAGGACCCGGCGGCAGTGCAGTCGATCCTGCCCGTGCCGAGGCTGAAAAAACTTCAGCCCGAGCCGCCGCAGCTCTACAACCTGGCCGAGGACCCCGGCGAGACGAACGACTTGGCCGCCGCCGATCCCGACCGCGTCAGCCGCATGCTGGGCGCGCTGGAGCAGTGGTTCGAAGAGGTGGAGGCGGAGCGCGCGACGATCGACGAGCCGACATGTCCGGGGGCGCGGGTATACTGAATCGCATGGCGACGGGAACAGCCACCGCACTGACCTTGGAGGAGTTTGTCGCGCTGCCGAACGAGGGAGCGCGCCACGAGCTCGACCGGGGAGAGTTGATTACGATGGCGCCGCCACAATCCCTGCACTCGAAGATCACGACCCGCATCATGGTCCCCTTGGTGAGCGCATTTCACCAAGGTCTTGGAGAGGTCTATGTTGAGGCGGGGTTCCTGCTGTCCGAAGAGCCTCCGATCGTACGGCAGCCGGATCTGGCGTTTCTCACGGTGGATCAAGCCGCCCGGATGCCGGACGAAGGCTACTTCCACGGCGCTCCCGCGATCGCCTTTGAAGTCGTCTCGCCGTCCGAATCGGCTTCCGATTTGGAGATCAAAGTCCGCCAGTACTTGGCTTTTGGGTCTCTGGCTGTCGTGGTGGTGTTTCCGGCGACGCGTACTGTATGGGTCCATCGCCGGGGCGCCGGGGCGAGCCGCCTGGAAGGCGACGACGCCCTGAGCTTCCCCGATATCCTCGGCGACTGGACC
>CAYOPA010000574.1:0-3140 GCA_964405625.1 uncultured Bryobacterales bacterium | reverse complement strand
AGTATTTGGAAAGACACCAGCGGTCAGGACACGGTGGAGTACGCGTTGATGGCGAGCATGGTGACCACCACGGTTGGCGCACTGTTTCCGCCGGTCGGCGAGGGGATTTCGACGATCTTCTCCAAGGTCGCGAGCGCCACTGCCGCGGCGCCGTAGGCCGCCCGCGCTGTCATTCGTTTTGTACACCTGCATGGCGCTTGATATCATGACCGCTCAGGTGGATCTCAAGCAAGTCCGGGCATGGGTCGATTCAGCGCAACGGGTGGTCGGCTTCAGCGGGGCCGGCATCTCGACCGAGTCGGGAATCCCGGATTTTCGCAGCCCAAACGGCGTCTGGGCCAACAATCGCATCGTTGAGTACACCGAATTCGTCAGCAGCTACGCGGGGCGTGTTGAGTACTGGCGCCAGAAGGCGTTGGCGTGGCCGGAGATGCGCGAAGCCGAGCCCAATCCCGGCCATCTGGCATTCGTTGAGCTCTACCGGCAGGGCAAGCTGCACGCGCTGATTACCCAAAATATCGACGGCCTGCACCAGAAGGCCGGTCTGCCGCCGGAGATCGTCCACGAAATTCACGGTACAACGCTGGAAGCATTGTGTCTGGACTGCGGCGACCGAATCAGCTCCGACGAGGCCTGCGCACGAGTGGAAGGCGGCGAGCTCGCCCCGGTTTGCCGAGAGTGCGGCGGGTTGCTCAAGCCCGCGACCGTCTCGTTTGGCCAGTCGATGCCGGCGGAGGTAGTGCGGGCGGCCGAGCGGGCGGCGGTGAGCTGCGACCTCTTCCTGGCGGTGGGCAGCTCGCTGGTCGTCTACCCGGCCGCGGCCCTGCCGGTAATAGCCAAGCGCGCCGGCGCCAAGTTGGTGATTGTGAACCGCGAGCCCACTCCGCTGGACGGCATCGCGGACGCAGTGCTGCGCGGCGAGCTCGGCCGCGCGCTGCCGGAGCTGATCCGAGCCTGATCAAAAAGGCCCCACGGTCTGATATGGACAACCCAAAAAACATCGTCGTCGACACCACGCAGCTTCCCTGGGAGGACCGCTACCAGGAGCGCAGCGGCGTGACCCTCCATCGCAAAGTGATCTTTCAAGAGCCAGAGACGGGCATGTTTGTCCAGCTTGTACGGTACCCGGCGGGCTTCATCAACCCGCTGCACACCCACCCCTGCGGTCACGGCATGTACGTGCTGGAGGGGACGCTGGTCACCCATGAGGGCAGCCACGGGCCGGGAACGTTCGTCTGGTTTCCCGAGGGCCAGCGCATGGAGCACGGGGCGACGGCCGAGGAGCCGGTTACGGTTTTATTCTTGACCAACAAGGCGTTTGAGATCCACTACGTGGGTGAAGGGTCATGACGACCCCTGTCGCGAGGCGCAGCCTCGCGTGCACGGCGCAGCCGTGCGCCACAAGCCACAAGCGTGCGCCGGGGATGGAGAGCCGGAGGGCGATCTCGTACAGTGAGGAGTAATCTCAGGCGTCGATGGAATTTTCTTGGCGTCCGGTTGTTGACCGAATGAGGGCGGGAGAGCTTAGGCGGATGCATCAGGCCATGCTTGCCTGTCACGACTCCCTATTCCGCTATGCGCGGGCGCTGACGCGCGACCAAGCGGATGCGGAGGAGCTCGTCCAGGAGTGCTATCGGCGGGCGTTGGGAGCGGCGCGGAGGCCGTCCGCGGCTGACGTGGAACAGGTGCGCCGGTGGATGTTCGTGATCCTGCGGAATGTCTGGAAGAATGACCTCAGGGCGCGCGGGCGGGAGGATGACATCGAGGCCGCCGGAGACCTGCCGGCCGCCCAGGAACACTCTCCGGAGACGATACTGCTCCGCAGCGCGCTGCAGTTTGAGATCCGCGCGGCGCTGGATTCGCTGAGCGCAACCCATCGCGAGATCATTGTATTGCGAGATATGGAAGGTTTATCGTATAGCGCCATCGCCGAGCTGTTGGACTGTCCGGTCGGAACCGTGATGAGCCGACTGGCGCGGGCGCGCGCCCGATTGCGCGGAATTTTGGAGCAGGTGGTAGGCTCGCAGCCCCCGAGGGAGGCCCGCCGATGATGACTTGCAATGAGGTCCGAACGGCTGTCCATCGCTACCTGGACGCCGAGCTTGCCGAGCGCGAGGTCACGGAGATTGAGTCGCATCTGCTCGACTGCGCCGCCTGTCGGGAGGAACATCGCCGCTGGCAGGAAGTCGCCGACGCCGTTCGCGGCGCCCAGCAGGCTTACCGGCCGTCAGCGTCGTCGGTCGCGCGGGCGGCCGATCTGCTCGCTACTGTCGAGCGTCGAGAGCGGCGCTGGATGCTCGGTCGAGTGGCGGCGGTTTTGGCGCTGCTGGCGGCGGGAGCCGGCGCTTGGCTGACGGGCTGGTTCGGCGGGCAGGGCGAGTCGTTTCGCGTGTATGCCGCCGAGTCGCACCTCCGCTACGCCCGCGGACGGCTGAGCCTGGACGCCCAGTCCGGCGACCCGGCCATGTTGACGGCGTGGCTGGAGCAGACCCTGCCGTTCCACCTGGAAGTGCCCGCCTACCCCAACGCTGCGCCGGGCGAGAACGCCTACGAGCTGGTTGGCGCCCGCCTGCTGCGGCACCGCGACGAGGATGTCGCGTTTCTCTCGTACAAAATGCGCGACCAGCCGGTCTCGCTGCTGGTGGCCTCGGCGCAGGGCCGCCAGCCGGCCGGCGGCCAAGTCTACCGCTCCGGCGATCTCGACTTCCACTTTTACTCGGTGGATGGGCTGAAGCTGATCGGCTGGGTGGATAAGGGCTTGAGCTACGTGATTGTGTCGAGCATCGACGCCGTCGGGGCGGAATCGTGCGTGGTGTGCCACGGCCAGGGGGCGGAACGGCAGAAGTTCGAGGGATTGCAGCCGACGCTGTAGGGGACCAACCGCGCGCGACGGTAGCTTGACCCCAGGCTTACGCCTGGGGCCTACGTTCTGCCTGACTGGCGCCGGCGGAGCGGAGCGGCGCCTCGTGGCCGACATTCCGAAGCAATGTGGCGCGCGGCTCCGGTCGTGCCGCGTCGTCGCTTACCGACGACGTTCCTGCGATTCCACTCGACCGCTTCATGAGCGGCGGCTGATCGTCGAAGGGCCTCGACCTGGGGGTCGAGGCGGCAGGCGTGGGCGCCTGCGCCACCTGTCCGCC
>CAYOPA010000573.1:0-3141 GCA_964405625.1 uncultured Bryobacterales bacterium | reverse complement strand
AGAACACCATCGCACTTCGCAACCGTCTCTTCGGGAACTAGGCCATGTCCATTCGATCGCTCCGACGCCCACCGCAGCTTCCGCGCCATCAGCGCGGCGTAGTGCTGTATGTCGCCTTGATCCTGCTGATCCTGTTGACGCTGCTGGGCATCGCCGGCATGCAGGTATCCTCCATGCAGGAGCGCATGAGCTCCGCCTGGCGGGCCAGCAACCTGGCATTCCAGAACGCAGAGTCGCAGACCAAGACCCGGGAGATCGCGATTGCCAACGCAGCCGGCGTAGTCATCGCGGACGACGAGCGCTGCGACCCCTTCGATCCGGCGACCTGGGCCGAAACCCAGCTGGCCGTGCCCGTCAACATCAACGGCACCTTCGTGCGCCGCGCCGACCAGTGCAGCCCGGGCGGCAGCCTGGGCATGGGCCAGCGCCCGGACAGCGAGAACACCAACACCCAGTTCCAGATCACCGCCTTCGCCACCGACCTGGTGGTGGCTGGCGGTGAGCGGAGCTCGGAAGCCGTCATCGACACGATCTTCATCCCCTGAGGGGAACTTCCATGACCATGAATCGACTCCCTTTCCTTCCCTTCGCACTGTGCGTGGTTACCGTGCTGGCCGGCGCTTCGGCGCCACAGCGTGCCCTGGCCGCACAAGGCGAGGGCAACCTGGCGCAGGCGCCGCTCAGTCTCGGCACCCAGGTCCCGCCGGCCTTCATCATGGGCGTGGACGACTCCGGCTCGATGGTGTTCGAGGTGCTGTTCAAGGAAGACGAGCAGGCGTACTGGGGAAACAACGCGGCCTGCCTCGAGGGCCAGGCCACTTGCCCGAACGGGTTCTTCGACACGGATGGCGAACTGCGCACTGCCGGCCGGCGTTCGTACTACCACCTCATCCAGAATGGCATCCGGCTGGATAAGAACGGCAACGATGCTGTCCAAACCGGAAACAATCGCTACCGTCTCGGCATCCCGCCTCTCGATCTTTTCGGGTTCGCGCGCTCACCGGACTTCAATGGCCAGTACTTCGACCCGCAGGTGACCTATCTGCCCTGGCAGAACGCCGACGGCAGCTACTGGCCGAACGCCGTCGTGACGGCGGCCCGCTCGGATCCGCGCGCCAACGGCGCGCCGGGCACCCGAGGCCCGAACCCGATCGTGACCTACGACTTCACCGCCATTGAATCCCGCGTCAACGACTACTTCGCTTTCCGGGTCCAGCCCGGCATGCGGCTGCCGCCGGGCACCCAGTGGTACATCCGCGGCGCGCGCCACGCCAACGGCTGCGGCGGGCTGGGCACGACCGCCGCCACCCGGAACAGCTGGCAGACGGTTCCCGCCGCGCCTGCTGCCGGCCACCTGATCACCGCGAACAACAATATTCCCTTCGGCGGCGGCGGCAACGACCGCGGCGGCGGCTGCGAGCTGCACATCCGCTATTTCCCGGCCGTCGTCTACCTGCGCGTTGATTCGCCGCCGCCGCCGGGCTTCAACCTGGCGCAGCGCGTCCTGGTGCCCAACGCGGGCGGCCCCGGCGTCCCGCTCTACAAGTACGAGCTGCGCGCGGCAAACTTCTCCAGCGGGTACGCCGAGGTCATCCAGAACTTCGCCAACTGGTACACCTATTTCGGCAATCGCAACCGCGCCATGGTTTCGTCCATGACCCAGTCGCTGCAGCCGATCAACCGCATGAGCATCGGCTACTTCACCATCAACCGTCGCACCGGAGACAATCCGGGCATGACGGCCGGCAACGTCCTTATGCGTGACATGGCGGCGCCGGCGCAGAAAGCCAATCTCTACAACAACCTGTTCACCCTCCCGGCCAACGGTGGAACGCCAAACCGCAGCGCCGTGGTCTACATGGGTGACCAGTTCCGGCGAGAAGATGCCAATGCGCCCGTGCAGTTGGCCTGCCAGAAGAATGCCGGCATGCTGTTTACCGACGGCTTCACCAACGAAGCTCCCGCCAATGGCTTCGGCAACGTCTACCGGAACTTCGGCGACACCGATGGCAGCCAGCCGGCCCCGATCGGCGGCAACAACAACGGCAACACCATCGCCGACATCGCCTATTCCTTCTACTCCAACAACCTGAGGCCTGGCCTGACGCCGCAGGGCCTGGTGCCGGTGCCGGAGGCCTGCAAGCTTCCGGATGGATCAATCAATCCCGCGGCAGACCTGAAGCTGGATTGTCAGCCTAACCTGCACATGAACTTCTACGGCATCACCCTGGGCACTGCCGGCGAAATCCACGGTGTAAACCTGGCCGCCACCGCTGACCCGTACGCCAACACGCCCGCCTGGAGCGTCACCGGCACCCAGAACCTCAGCCCCAGGAACGTGGACGATATCTGGCACGCCACGCTGAGCACCCGCGGCAAGTACATCAATGCCAAGCGGCCCTCGGACGTGACCACGGCGATGCGCGAGATCCTGCAGGCGGTCGGCGAGGGCGCGGGTCCCGCGGGCAGCATTGCACTTTCCGGAGCCCGCGTCGGCGACGCGTCCACCACGGTTATCCCGGAATACGCCTCCGAGAACAGCGGCACCGACTGGTACGGTCGCCTGCGTGCCGAGAAAGTCGAGGTGAACCCGGCTGGCGTGGTCAGCTTCACGGAAATGTGGGAAGCCAGCGCCCTGCTTCCGGTCGCCGGCGCGCGCAACATCCTGTTCGCCCGTCCCGCCACGACCGTCACGCCGACGGTCGCAAGCTTCACAACGGTCAACGTCGGCCCATTGACGGCGATCTGCAACGGGCCGCTCTCGCGCTGCAGTGCCGCCGAAATCACCGCGCTGGGCGTCACGGCCGATCAGGCCATCAGCTATCTGCGCGGAAACGAGGCGCTCGAAGGCACCCTGCTGCGCGATCGAACCACGCGGTTGGGCGACATCATCAACTCCAGTCCGGTGATTTCCGCACCGAAGGACAACTACGGCTATCGGTCGCTTTATGGGGCCAGTGCCGCCGACATCGATCCTTTCGGCTACACGGCCTACATGACCGCAAAGGAAACGCGTCGTCCGATGGTGTATGTCGGTGCCAACGACGGCATGCTGCATGCGTTCGACGGCGAGACCGGCGTGGAGAGGTTTGCCTATATCCCGAGCACGGCGCTGGGTCACATGGGCAACCTGCTGTTCCC
>CAYOPA010000572.1:0-3154 GCA_964405625.1 uncultured Bryobacterales bacterium | reverse complement strand
AACGGCGGCATGCGCCTGGTCTCCATCCCCTTCCGCATGATCGGCCCCGACGGCTTCCTGCCCCTCCATAAAAACTGACGCCCCTGTAGGAGGGCCTTCAGGCCCGATGCTCTTGGTCGAAAAGCATCGGGCCTGAAGGCCCTCCCACAATCGAACGTGGAAGCCAAGCTGACACGCGGGGGTCATCGGCGAGCAACAAAGGCATCACACGATGGCGGGACTTTCGTCGTCCCGGGGCTTCCATGTCACCTATCCGTCACCTGCGCGCTCGCCGGCTTGCGCTTGCGAGCGCCATTGCCGTGGCCATGGCCTCGGCGCCAGCCCTGGCCGCTCCGGTTTCGGGCCGGATCACCGACGCCACCGGCAGCGCCGGCTTCCAGGGCGCCATCGTCAGCGTAGTCGAGCTCAACCGCAGCACGGTGAGTGACCGGGACGGCCGCTTCCGCTTCGCCGACCTGCCGGCCGGAAGCTATACGCTGCGGGTGCAGTACGTTGGCACCGACGCCGTCAGCCGCCGCATCGACGTCGGCAGTGCCGATCTGGACGTCGGTCCGGTGCAAATGGGCGCCGACGTGCCCGTGCTGGAAAACGTGCTGGTGGTGGGACAACTGGCCGGCCAGGCCACCGCGCTGAACATCCAGCGCTCGGCCGACAGCCTGCGCACGGTGGTGTCGGCCGACGCCATCGGCCAGTTCCCCGACCAGAACGTCGCCGAATCCCTGCAGCGCCTGCCGGGCCTTTCGCTGGCGCGCGACCAGGGTGAAGGCCGGTTCGTGGTGATCCGTGGCCTGAACCCGGCGCTCAACACCACCACCATCAACGGCGTGCGCGTGCCCGGCCCCGAGGACGACTCGCGGCAGGTGAACCTGGACGTGATTTCATCCGACCTGCTCGAAACGCTGGAGGTGACCAAGGTCGCCACCCCGGACATGGACGGTGACGCCATCGGCGGCAACATCGAAATCAAGAGCCTGTCGGCCTTCGACCGCGGCGGCCGCAGCATCACCGGCCGGGTCGAAGCCAGCTACAACGAGCTGCGCGAGACCACCAACCCCAAGGCCGCGATCAGCTACACCGACATCTTCGAATTCGGCGGCGACAACCGCATGGGCGTGGCGGCGTCGCTGAGCTGGTTCAACCGCGAGTTCGGCTCCGACGGCATCGAGTCCGAAACCGGTTTCCTGGAAGATCCGGACGGCGCGGACGTGATCGGCATCGTCGAAGCCGAGCAGCGCAACTACAGCATCACCCGCGAGCGCATGAGCGCCAACCTGAACTTCGACTGGCGCCTTGGCGACACCACGCGCTTCCACTGGCGCAACCTGTTCAGCCGCTTCAGCGACGACGAGGTGCAGCTGACGAACGCCTTCATCTTCGACGACGGCGACGTGGAGTCGCTGGACGACGGCGGCGCGGTGTTCAGCGACGCCACCGTCGAGAAGCTGAGCGAAGCCCGCGAGCAGGTCCAGGACATCTTCGCGACCAACATCGGCGGCGAGTTCATGGCCGGTGAGTGGCGCCTGGGCTACGACCTGGCCTATGCCTACGCCAGCGCCGAAGAAACCGACTCCTTTGGCGGCGCCTGGGTGCTGGAGGGCGTGGACTTGGCCTACGACTATGCCGACGGCCGCCGCCGGCCGCGCTTCTTCTCGCCCGACCCGGGCCTGTTCAACGACGCCAGTGCCTACGAGCTCGACGAAGTCGTGCTGGAGCCCTACAAGACCAAGGAGGACGAACTTTCGTTCGCCTTCAACGCCGAGCGCGGCGTGGACTGGTTCGGCCAGGGCGGCAGCCTGAAATTCGGCGGCAAGGTACGGCTGCGCGGCAAGGACGCCGACTTCGACAGCACCGTCTTCGAAGGTTTCGGCGACGACTACACGCTGGCCGACTTCGGCCTGGCCAACGTCCGCTACCCCTTCGCCAGCTTCGGCCCGATCGCGAGCCGTCAGGCGCTGGCCGCGTTCATCGCCGCCAATCGCGGCAGCTTCGAGGTCAACGAAGAGGACACCGCGATCGAGCGCCTCGCGGCCGACTACGACCTGGACGAGGACATCTACGCCGCCTAGGCCATGGGCACCTTCGACTTCGGTTCGCTGCGCCTGATCACCGGCGTACGCGTCGAGCAGACCCGATACGACGCAAGCGGCACCCAGCTGGTGATCGACGAGGAACTGGGCAGCGGCGACCCGGAGTTTTTCCCGGTCTCGTTCTCCAAGCGCTACACCGACGTGCTGCCGGCGCTGATCCTGCGCTGGGAGCCGAGCGAGAACGTGGTGGTGCGGGCTTCGGCCAACCGCTCGATCGCGCGGCCCAACTTCGCCGATTCGGCCCCGTTCCAGATCATCGAGATCGAGGAGGACGACGGCGAGTTCGAGCGCGTCGCCGAGCTGGGCAATCCCGACCTGGACCCGATGCGATCGACCAACATCGACGCCTCCATCGAATACTACCCGGGCGAGCTGACCGTGCTGTCCGCCGGTGTGTTCTACAAGCGCATCACCGATTTCGTGGTGATGGCGGACGTTGCCGGCACCGGTGCGTTCGAGGACTTCGACGAAGCGATGCAGCCGGTCAACGGCGACCGCGCCACCGTGCGCGGCCTGGAGCTGGCCTGGACACAGCAGCTGGCCTTCCTGCCGGCGCCCTTCGACGGACTGCTGGTGTCGGCCAACTACACGCTGGTGGACAGCGAATCGACGCTGCCGTTCCGGCCGGGTGAAACCGTGCCGCTGCCGCTGCAGTCCGACCGCGTCGCCAACCTGTCGATCGGCTACGAGAAGCGCGGCCTGAGCCTGCGCCTGTCGGGCACCTACCGCAGCGACTTCTTCGACGAGGTCAACGACCTCGAGGACGCGACCTTCGACCGCTATGCCGCCAGCAACCTGCAGGTGGATTTCAGCGCCAAGTATCGGCTCAGCGATGGTTTCCAGGTCTACCTCAACGCAGTGAACCTGACCGACGAGCCGTTCTATGCCTACTTCGGCAACCGCCGCCACAACAGCCAGTTCGAGCAATACGGCCGCACCTTCGAACTGGGCCTGCAGTACAACTTCTGAAAAACTTCGCACATTGCAAGGAACCTGACATGACGCCACTTCGTCCCAGCCTGATCGCCCTCGCCCTGACCGTCGCCCTCTCGGCCTGCACGCCCGCC
>CAYOPA010000571.1:0-3174 GCA_964405625.1 uncultured Bryobacterales bacterium | reverse complement strand
AAGCGCATGATCGCCGAAGGGGTGGCGCACGTCGTGGTCGGCACCCACGCGCTGATCTCGAAAGACGTGGACTTCAAGCGGCTGGGGCTGATCGTGATCGACGAGCAGCACCGCTTCGGCGTGTTGCAGCGGCTGGAACTGCTGCGCAAGGGCGTCCATCCGGACGTGCTGGTGATGACGGCGACGCCGATCCCGCGCACGCTGTCGTTGACGCTCTACGGCGAGCTGGATGTGTCGATCATCGACGAGCTGCCGCCGGGACGGACGCCGATCATCACCAGGGCTCGCGACTACAAGCACGTCGAGCGGGTGTACGCCTTCGTGGCCGACGAGATCCGCAAGGGGCGGCAGGCTTACGTGGTCTGCCCGCTGGTGGAGGAGTCGGAGACGAAGACGGCCAAGGCGGCGACGGAGACTTGGCGGGAGCTCTCCGAGGACGTTTTTCCAGACTTCAAAGTCGGGCTGCTGCACGGGCGGATGCCGTCAGGAGAAAAAGAGGCCGCGATGGAGGCGTTCAAGAGCGGCGAGACGCAGGTTCTGGTCTCGACGACGGTGGTGGAAGTGGGCGTGGATGTGCCGAACGCGACCGTGATGGTGGTGCAGCACGCGGAGAATTTTGGGCTGGCGCAGTTGCATCAATTGCGCGGCCGGGTGGGACGCGGCGCCGAGCAGAGCTACTGCATCTTGTTGACGGAGGCGGTGGGCGAGGCGGCCGGGGAGCGGATCGCGGCGATGGAGCGGACGCAGGACGGTTTCGAGATCGCCGAGATCGACCTGCAACTCCGCGGGCCGGGGGAGTTCTTTGGGGTGAAGCAGTCCGGGCTGCCGGAGTTTCGGGTGGCGAACCTGGTCCGGGACCGCGAGGCCCTGGAGGTGGCTCGCAGCGAAGCGACAGGCTTTGTGGAAAACCCGCCGAGCCGCGAGGAGATGGAGAAGTTGGTGGGGTATATCCGGGAGCGCTGGCAGCGGCGGTATGGGTTGGTGCAGGTGGGGTAAGGGTTCAACGCTCGGTTACTCGTTCGATGCGGCTGAAGCCCTCCGCCTCGGTAGGGGGCTCGAAGATGCGGGCCATCTCGTGCAGGACCGATTCGGGGACTTGGCGGGCGCGCTTGCGGTTGCGCTCCAGGCAGACTTCCAGCGGCGTGTCGAACCATAGCGCCTCCGCCGTGCAGCCGCGCTCGCGGGCCAGCTCGATGTAGGGGGCTCGGTGGATGGCGAGCAAGTTGGTGGCGTCCACGTAGCTCACCTCGCGGCCGATGTCGATGCGGCGGGCTAGCAGGTAGCGCAGGGTCTCGAAAACCTCGACGTGGATGGTCTGGTCGTCCTCGTTGTCGGCCAGCAGCAGGCGCAGGTGATCGCTCGACAGCGGCGTGACGCCCTGTTGATCGAACCATGTGGACTTGCCGGAGCCCGGATATCCCACGGCGACGACGATGCGTTGGGTCCCGGCGCTCAAACGACGTACTTCCCCGCTTCGAGGACGCGCGCGGCGATGCGGCGGCGGGCGGCGACGGTGTCGATCGGCGTGACGCGGGCGAGCCGGCGCAGCACGCCGTGGTACTCGTCGAGCTTGGCGCCCTCGACGCTGGCGGCGAGCACGGTCTCCGCCGAGCGGACCGCCGCCGAGAGGCCGTCGTGGGCGATGACGGCGGCGATGGAGGCGGCCGGCTCGTCCCGTCCGGCGGCGACCAGATCGGCGGCGCGGCGGACGGCGGAGTCCATCGAGTAGTGGGTCATCACCAGGTCGGCGAGGGCGGAGACGGTCTCCTGCTCCTTTTCGAGATCCGTGCCAAAGCGCTGGAAGGCGATCCCGAGGCTAAGTAGCGTCATTTTGCGGACGCGCTCGGTGCGGTCGCGCTCGCCGCTGAGCGGACCGGGCCCGGGGGCGGCGCCGAAGTCGCCTTGCATCACGGCGCCGAGCAGCCCCGTCACGCCGCCCATCAGGTCGAGGCGCCCTTGTCCGGCGCGCTTGAGCAGCATGCCGACGGAAAGCAGGCGGTTGATCTCGTTGGTCCCTTCAAAGATGCGGTTGATGCGCGAGTCGCGGTAGGCTCGCTCGACCGGGTAGTCGTGGTGGTAGCCGTAGCCGCCGTGGATCTGCACGCCTTCATCGACCACGTAGTCCAGGGCCTCGGTCCCGACCACCTTGGCGATGGCGCACTCCACGGCGTACTCCTCAATGCAGGAGAGCATCTTCCTGGAGGCGTCGGGCTCGGACCAGGAGACCTGGCTGAGCCGGGAGTCGATGAGGCCGCTAGTGCGGTAGACGACTGACTCGGTGACGAAGGCTTCGACGGCCATCTGGGCCAGCTTGTGGCGGATGGCGCCGAAGGCGGCGATCGGTTGGCCGAAGGCGGTGCGCTGCTTGGAGTAGGCGACGGAGTCCTTGAGGACGTCTTTGATGGCGCCGGCGCAGGAGCCGCCGAGCTTGAGGCGGCCGAGGTTGAGGATGTTGAAGGCGATGATGTGACCGCGGCCCACCTCGCCGAGAACGTTTTCGACCGGCACGCGGGCGCCGTCCAGGTAAAGCGGTGTGGTGGAGGAGCCGTGGATGCCCATTTTGCGCTCTTCCGCGCCGGTGCGGACGCCTTCAAAGGCGCGCTCGACGAGGAAGGCGGTGAACTTCTCGCCGTCGACTTTGGCGAAGACGGTGAAGATATCCGCCCAGCCGCCGTTGGAGATCCACATTTTCTGACCGTCGAGGACGTAGTGCGAGCCGTCGTCGCTGAGCGTGGCGCGGGTCTTGGCGGCGAGGGCGTCGCTGCCGGCGTGGGGCTCGCTGAGGCAGTAGGCGGCCATCAGCTCGGCGGTGACCATGCGGGGCAGGTAGCGGGCTTTCTGCTCGTCATTGCCGAAAAAGACGAGCGGGAGCGTGCCGATGCCGGAGTGGGCGCCGTAGGCGACGGAAAAGCTGGCGTAGCGGCCCATCGCTTCGGCGACGAGGACCTGGCTGGTGAGGTCCATCTCCAGGCCGTCGTACTTTTCCGGGACGAGGATGGCCAGCAGGCCGAGCTCGCCGCATTGGCGAAGGAGCTCACGGGCGAGGCCGTCGGGCTTGCCTTCATACTGCTCGGCTACGGGCAGGACCTCTTCGTCGAGGAAGCGCATGGCCGTTTGGAAGGTTTGGCGCTGCTCGTCGGAGAGCTTTTCCAGCGAGAACGCCGAGTCGACGGG
>CAYOPA010000570.1:0-3188 GCA_964405625.1 uncultured Bryobacterales bacterium | reverse complement strand
TTGCCGGGCCACAGGCCCGGCTGCACGGCACAGCCGTGCGCCACAACCACACACTCAACCCCTCACCGCAACCACTCGTCGCGATGCTCGGCCACGAAGCCGTCGTCGGCCAGATGCGGATAGGCGGCGTACACGCGGTCGATCTCGGCCGCCTGCCCGCGCGAGAGGCCCTCGTTCGGGTCCAGCGTCCACAGCCCTTCCAGCAGCCCCTGTCGCCGCAGCACCTCGTGCAGCCCGGCGATGCAGCCGTGGAAGTTGTTGTGCGGGTCAAAGAACGCCGCGTTGGCGTCCGTGATCTGGCCGCCAAGCTCCAGCAACGCTTGCGGAATTGGCAGCCCCATGGTCGAGACTCGGCGGCATTCCTTGAGATGCTCCCAGGCGCGCCGGGTCCAGACCGCCCAGTGGCCCAGCAGCCCGCCCACGAACCGCAATTCCTTGCGCACGCCCGGAAAACGCCAGGCGCTCACCAGATCGCCAATGATGTTGTCATCATTGCCCGTGTACAGCGCGAGCTCCCCGGCCCGTCCGGAGTCGGCCACGCCACGCAGCACGTCGAGCGTCTGGTAGCGATTGAACGGGGCGACCTTGATCGCCACGACGCGCTCAATCTCCGCGAACTGGCGCCAGAAGTCATACGGCAGCAGCCGTCCGCCAACCGCCGGTTGCAGGTAAAACCCAAACACCGGCAACACCTCCGCCACGGCGCGGACGTGCTCGAGCATCTTCGGCGCCGACGCCGTCGCCATGGCGCCCAGGCTCAGCAGCCCGGCGTGGTAGCCCAGATCGGCGGCGAGGCTCGCTTCAGCCACCGCCTGCTTGGTCTTGCCGCACACCCCGGCGATCCGCAACACCGGCGGCTGCTTGGAGCCTTCGAATTCCCGAGCCGTGATCGAGGCCAGTTCCAGCACCGGCTGCAACAACCCGACATCGCGGATCGCGAACTGCGTCGTATGCACGCCGACCGCGACCCCGCCCGCCCCGGCGGCTAGGTAGTAGCGCGTCAAGGCCCTCTGGCGGCGCTCGTCGAGCTTGCGGTTGCGGTCCAGCGCCAACGGGTGGGCCGGGATCACGCATCCCTCGTGCAGACGGCGGCGGATTTTCGGTTTGAGCACTGGCACGACGCTTTATCGTAGCGACCCCGCCGCGCCGACTGCTATGGTCGGCGCATGGCCGGTCCGGTCACATCGTCGGAAGTGAAGGCGCTCGCCCGCGGCCTGGGCTTCGAGCTCGTCGGCGTCGCGCCGGCCGAGCCGACGCCCGAATCGCTGTTCTATCCCGAGTGGCTGCAACACGGCTACCACGGCGCTATGGGTTACCTCGAAGGCCGCCGCGGCGAGATGCGCGGCGACCCCAGAACGCTGCTCAAGACGGCGCGGTCGATCCTCTGCGTCGGGCAGCTCTACAACACGGACTTTCCGTATTCCGACCAGCAGGCCGCGCCCGAGAAGGGCTGGGTCGCCCGCTACGCCTGGGGCGAGGACTACCACCGCACGCTCAAGGACAAGCTCTATGAGCTCGTCGCCGCCTTGCGGGAGCGCGCCGGGGAATTTCGCTTCAAGGTCTGCGTGGATACCTCGCCGCTGCTCGAACGCGCTTACGCCCACCGCGCCGGGCTGGGCTGGATCGGCAAGAACACCTGCCTCATCAACGAAGGCGTCGGCTCCTGGGTCTTTCTGGGGGAGATTCTGCTGTCCCTGGAACTCGAGCCCGACGCGCCGGCGCCGTTTCGTTGCGGAAGCTGCACGCGCTGCATCGACGCTTGCCCGACTGACGCGCTGATCCCGATCGAGGCCGCGGGCGGCCCCTCGCACGCGCTCGACTCGCGGCGCTGCATCAGCTACCAGACCATCGAGCTGCGCGGTCCCATTCCCGAGGCCGACCGCGAGGGCGTGGGGCGGCACATTTTTGGCTGCGACATCTGCCAGGACGTTTGCCCCTGGAACCGCCCCGCCCGCGCGGCCTTGACCCAGGTCGCCGCCTACCAGCCGGCCCATGCCGAACCCGATTTGGCGGAGCTCGCGGCGTTAAGCGAGGAGGAGTTCAACACCCGTTTCACGGACTCGCCGATCGAGCGCACCCGCTACCAGGGCTTCCTGCGCAATGTCTGCGTGGCGATGGGCAATTCGGGTCTGGAACGCTTTCGAGCTCCGCTCGCCCGGCTGGCGGCAAACCCGGACGAGGTGGTCGCCGAGCACGCCCGCTGGGCCCTCGAACAATTACGTTAGGTCTGCTTCCAACGCCCGTGCGACGGGAACGTTGTCGCGCCCGGTCCGCCCGGCTTCCGCCCCGCGAACTGCTCCTCGTAGAGCTTCTCAATCGCGCGCAGGCCGATGTGCTCGGTCACCTTCACTCCGTCGGGCCAGAACATCAGGATGGCCTCGTCGGTATGAGGCGAGTAACTCTCCTGGGCCCCGTGCAGCACCATCGGCACGCCGAGGCGGCTGTTGAGGTAGTGCTGCACGTCAAAAAACTCCGGCGAGCGGGAGTGATGCAAGCCCTGATGCAGCCGAAACTCCTCGACAAACACGTTCCGCGACGGGTCCTTCGCCGAGACGATGCCGTACAGGTCGTAGTCGCCGTAGATGTAGTGAACGTTCGTGGCCAGGCCGTACTTGGTGAAGATGGCGCAGCCGTAGTGCGGATTGGCTTTGTCGAGCTGCACGGTGTATAGCTTGCCGGGCGGGAGATAGAGACGCGGCTGCTCGCCCTCGCCGGGCTGCCACAGGAACTTTTCCGCGAACCCGTCCCAGGTCTGCTTGACGTCTTCGAGATTGCGGCCCGCGAAAGCCGCCGGGTGGATGTGCGGGCTCACGACGAGCCCGGCGAGCTTGTACGGCGGAACATCGGCCTTGGCCGTCTTGGCCTTGCAATCCAGCCGCTTGGGAACGTAGCCGGCCAGCCCGATGTAGGGCTTGGAGGCGGCGTTGGACTGCCGCACCAGGATGTAGACATTCCAGCGCCGGGCCGCCTGCTGGAAGATCTCCGCGTGGTCCTCGTGAATGTACTTGCCGGCGACTGCATCCGACATGGTTCAAGCCCCCTTCCGCGCTATCATGACCTCGATGTACTCCCGACGCCTTGTACTGACCCTCAGCGCCGCCGCAATCTGCGCCTTACTTCCTCTAGCGACATTTGCCGCCGAATCCGACATAGTCGCCCGCGAGCAGGCCTGGGCCCGAGCCGTCGAG
>CAYOPA010000569.1:0-3193 GCA_964405625.1 uncultured Bryobacterales bacterium | reverse complement strand
CGCGGTCGGCGGCGGAATCCAGCAGCCGCGCCAAGTTGGAGCTGAAACCCACCTGCACGATCACCACCGACTGATCGGGCTGCGCGGCCAGGATCTCCCGGATCAAGCCGGCGGCCTGGGGCGCGTCGGCGCCGCTGGTCAGCTTGCGGGGATACCGATCGGGCCGGTCGGCCACCGGGCCCAGATACTTGCCCTCCTCGCGGGTGACGCCGTCGCGCACGACCCCGATCGGAATGCCGCCTCGGCCGTAGAACGTGTTGATCGCATCCACGAACGGCGCCGCCTTGGGATGGTCCTTCGTCAGCGTGACGGCCAGCAGGCGGCACTCGCCGCGCGACTCCAGGGCGTGGATAACGGACAACGCCAGGGCGTCGTCGATGTCGTTGCCCATGTCCGTGTCAAAAATCAACCGCACGGGCTCGGCGGCCGGCAACGTCAGACCAAGCAGCAGGGACAGCAAAATCAGGCGCTTCTTCATCGTGGCTACTCCGTCCCGGCGGGCAATTCCAGACCCTCGATGATCTTCGTCAGATCGTTGTAAAATTCGCCCACCATGCCGTCCATGGTGATGGTGAACAGCTCGAAAGACCCTTCAGGGCGTCCCGCCGCGACCCCGTAGTACACAACACTGCGTTCCTCGCTGTCGGTGACGCGAATCTGCGCTCAGAGCATGTCCTCGCCATTGATGCGGCGGGTCTCCTCAAACAACAGCTCCGGCTCCGGGTCGATCTTCTTGAGCCGCGTCAGCAGCCCGTCCAGCAGCTCGCGGTTGGTCCCCGGCTGCTCGGTCACCACCAGCCGCGCCTGAGCCATGCCGGTTGCGTGCATGAAGACGATGGTATTTTCCCGGTCGGACTTCACCCAATTCCATTGCGCCGGATTGACCCACAGCGTGGCGCCTCCCGGCGCCTTCATGGGCGCCGTGGCGTCGGCGGCGCGGACGCGGTCGGCGGGGACCTCTTCCTGGCCCAGGGCGGCGCTGGGGGCCAGCAGCAGGAGCAAGGCCGCTACCAAGTTACAAGCGAATCTCGTCGCCGATGGTGAGTACTTTGCCATTTTCTGTTTCCGGGATGCGGGTGTTGACCGTCAGCCGATAGTAATGATCGAACCTGGACGCCTCGGCCCACTCGGGCAGGCTCGCGCGGCGCCGCTCTGCAAAGATCTTCGCAAAATGGGGCGGCGCAACCTTTCCCGTCCGGGAGTCGCGGGTCGGCACGGCGCATCGGGCGCAGGGGTTGACGCCCTCAAAGCGCACCTCGCCGATAGAGAACGGGCGCGGAGCGTCGGCGCCGAAGAGCTGGTCCTCCCAAAACGCCGGCGTCCCGTCAATCTCAAGATTCGCCCGAAATCTGCGCCGCGTTTCCTCCACATCCAGATCGAACCAGTCGGCCACGGCCTCCAGCGTCGCCCGGCTGACGAGCGTGGGACCCGAAGCCTCCGCGTCATCGGGAAAGCCCGCATGCGAGTCCTGCTCGATGACCGCAGGGCGGCCGAGGGCCTCGGAGAACCACGCCTCGGCCTTCACCTTTTCTTGTGGAAGCCGCGCCCGCAGGGAGCTTGCGCCGTTGCGCACGGTCAGCTCGCCGTAAGCGAGGTCGAAGTCGCTGCGCAGGCGCATGAGCTTCTCGCCCAGGGACTTGCCGTTGTGCGGCTCGCCGGCGGGATCGGCCAATTGAAACTCACGATCGCGCCCCAGCCCGCCGCCGCCGATCACCCGCACGTCGTGCGTTTCGACCGAATCAAGCGCCTTGACTGGGAAAATTCGAATCCGTGCCAAACGGGGCGTCATAGGCCCTATCTTACTGGGCGGGAGCCACCGCCGCTGCGAGCGAGTTGCTGCGCTGGCCGTCGATGACGATCTCCACCGGGACGTTCGGTCCGATCGGCGTTGTCGGCGCGAGCACGAGGTTAGCCTGCGCCAGACCCACGAAATCGGGCGTCATGCCGAGGTAGAAGATATCAGCCGCCACGCCGCCGACCGTGGCTGAAGCCGGTAGAGTCGTGCGCGCGAGCTCCGACGCCCCGCCGGTTGCGGGCAGGGGACTGACCGCGCCAATGCCGGCGAGATAGACCACTATCGCCTCGCCCCGCCGCGCCGGGTTGGAGGGACTGTTGAGGCTGCCGTCTTGGTTTTGCACGATGGCGCGGCCGAATGCGGCGGGGGCCTGAAACAGGTTCGGACGCGCGGAGGCGACCGGAATATCCACGGGCGTGGAGTAACGCTCGCCCACCTTGACCACCGCCTGGGTGACGCCGGCGGGGTTCAGCTCATACGGCGCCTGGGCGTTAATCTGTCCCAGACTGGTGAAGTAGAGCGGCGCCGGGCGGCCGCCGATCCAAAGCGAAGTCAGGCCCAACGCGGTCGGCAGCGGAATCTGCTCGGCCCCGGCGCTGCCGGAAGCGAGCGAGCGGCCGAACAGGCTGACGATGGCGCCGGGCGAGACCGCCTCGCCCGGCGCGAAGCTCGCCCCGTTGACCACGCCGTAACGCGCCAGATGCGGCAACGCCGAGGCTTCCACGGCGCCCACCACGCGCGCTGTCGCCCGCAGCGCGCCCGCCGCCGTGGCCGTGAGGTTGATGGAGCCTTGCGTTGCTGCATTGGAAGCCGTCCAGGTCCCGCCGTAGCGTCCGCCGCCCAAGGGCTCCAGCGCGAAGGCCGCGTCGCCGCTCTCAAACGAGGCCAGCACGGCGGCGTTGTCGATCTGCCGTCCGCAGTTGTCGTGCAGCGCAACCTCCAGATGAGTGGCACGGCCCGCGAACGCACGGAACCCGATGTGGGGCGACAGCGGTGTGACCGCCAGTTGGGTGGCGACGCAGCTTCCAGGGCCGGTCGGGGGAATGATCAACGTGACCGAGGCGGATTGCACCAAGCCGTCGCCATAGGTAACGCTGACGTGCCCGCGGCGGACGCCCGGCGTCAGCCCGGCATTGTTGATTCCCACCACAATCTGGCCCACGCCGGCGTCGTTGGTCATGCCTTGCGGAGTCTCTACTGTCAGCCAGCGGGCGCCGTCGTTGGTGGATGCGCCGGCCTGGAACTCCGCCTCGCCGGGACGGTTGCGGCGCAGCTCCACCGTCCGCTCCTGCGGCGTCGCCGCCCCCGGCGCCAAGAACACCAGGCCGCCGGGGCTCAGGCCTCGGCGCACCGTCTGGATGCTTGGCAGCACGCGCAATGCCGCCGTCACCATCCGCG
>CAYOPA010000568.1:0-3194 GCA_964405625.1 uncultured Bryobacterales bacterium | reverse complement strand
GTCTCCGCGTTTGACTTCTTTAGAGGCCGGCAGACTCCCCCGGCGGGCGAGCTGGCTTCCCTGGCGTCGGGCGACTAGCCTACCAGCGGAGGCCCCCCGGCTCTGCCGGGCGATCATTACCGGGACCGCTGGCGCTCAACATCTCTTCATCGAAACAGGAATGTCCGTCGCTACTGAAGCTGCATTCGGCAGCGACGGACATTCTTGTCCGTCGAGCACGAGACTATTGAGCCCGCCGCGCCTGCCCGAACGCCTCGGCCGGGAACCACGTTAGCGTCGTCTCGGGACGGGCCGCGCGGTACTGTTCGACGGCGATTGCGGTCACGGCCGAGCCGCCGACGGAGAGCCGTTGCAGCTCCAACCCCTGCAACGCCGCCAGCCCAGCGTCGGTCAGGTCAGTCCCGGCCAGATAGACGGTTTCGAGCTTGGGTAGCTTCGCGAGCAGCGAAACCGCCAAGTCGTCGATTCGGGAGCACTGCCCCAAATTCAGATCGCGCAATTCCAGCAGGGCCGGCAGAAATTCCAAGCCTCCCACCGAGACCGGCTGGCGGCTCAGGTCCAGCTTTCTGAGCTTTTTGAGAGAGGCCAACAGCTCCACGTGCAGCAGCTCGGCCCGCTCGGCGTCCTCGCGGCCCGGCCTGTCCGCGCCGACATCGGTGATGGTTGCGCCGCCCAGCAGCAGCTCTTCAATTTGCTTCAGCTCGCTGATGCGCTCCAGATTGCGCCGGTTCAGGGCCAGCCCCCATAGCCCGGAATCGACCCGCTGCACGCCGCGCAAATCCAGGGAGCGCAGCGCCGGTAGCAGCTTCAAGATCTCCAGCGCGTGGCCTTCCAGGCGGTTGGAGCCGGTCGACAGCCGCTCCAGCCGGCGCAGACCGGCAAGCTGGTCGAAGCCTTCGTCGGTGATGCGCGTGTGCGACAGGTCGAGCTCCCGCAGGCTCTCCAGACCGGCGAGGGTCTCAAAGATCCGGCTGCGTACCATCGTTCCGCGCAGATTCAGCCTTTCGAGCGACTTCCAGTCCTTCAGGCTCGCCAACCCGAATTCAGAGACGAACTCGGCGAAGTACAGATTCAGCTCGCGCACGCCTTGCAGCCCCGCCAGCTTCTCCAGGCCGACGTCGGTGATACGGGTCTGCGACAGGTCCAGACGCTCCAGCGAATCCAAGTCGGCAATGCGGCCCATGTCGGCGTCGCCGATCCAGGTGTTGGACAGGTCCAAGGCGATGATGGCGCCGTCCGCGCCGCGCTCGACGCGTCCGCCATGCGAATCCACCCACTCGGCAAAGCCCTCCTGCACGGGCGAGGCCGCTGACGCCGCGCAGAAGATCAATAGCAGGCCGAGATTTCGCACGCTTCGATTCTGGCGGATGGGCGACCCTCCGGGCAAGTAAGACAAAGAACTCTCTTTATCTTATTAATCAAGCATTTCGCTGGGTAGCCGCCGTCGGCGCCTACGCCAAAAAGGATCTCTTCCTGATCTCGTCCGATCAATAAGGATTGGAAGCATCCGCACGATCCCGACGCGCGGGTGACGAAAATGAAAGACGGGCGCACGCATTTGGCGCACAAAGCCGAGCACGCCGTCGATCTGGAGACGGGCGCGATCGTGGCGGTGACGCTGTAAGGCGCCGACCAGGGCGATGAGAATAGCTGGTGGCGGACGCTTTGAAAGCCCCGCGGGGGCTTGCAGCCGCCCTTGGGCAGGCCTTGGCGGCGCTGGTCGCGCTGTTGCCGACCTCCGGCCGGAGCCGGCTGGCGGAGCACTCGATCTCGGCCGCCACCGGATCGATCTCGCCGTTCGCCATCGCCGCCTGAAAATCGGCCCTTCCGCCACGCTCGGGGAATGGCGCTCCGTTGGGGCTTCCAGGCGTCGAGGTGGGCCTCGACGCGTCCCGCGTCCCGCGTGCGTCACTTACCATGTCCCGCACTATCAATTACTTCGGTTGCGCCACGATCCGCAGGTAGGGCTTGGGCTCCTTCCAGCCGTCCGGGTACTTCTGCTTCGCTTCTTCGGCGCTCACCGACGGCACGATAATGACGTCCTCGCCCGACTTCCAGTTGGCCGGCGTCGCCACCTTGTGCTTCGACGTCAACTGCATCGAATCCAGCACCCGCAGCACTTCAAAGAAATTCCGCCCCGTCGTCATCGGGTAGGTGATCATCAGCTTGATCTTCTTGTCGGGACCGATGACGAACAGGGAGCGAACCGTGGCGTTGTCGGCCGCCGTCCGTCCCTTCGCTTCGCCGGTCGCGTTGGGATGAAGCATGTCATACAGCTTGGCCACGGCCAAATCCGTGTCACCAATCAGCGGGTAACCCACCGGGTGGCCCTGGGTCTCCTCGATGTCCTTGGACCACGCCTTGTGGTCCTCCACCGAGTCCACGCTCAAACCGATGATCTTGCAGTTGCGCTTGGCAAACTCTTCCTGGAGCCCCGCCACCGAACCCAGCTCCGTCGTGCAGACTGGCGTGAAGTCCTTCGGGTGGGAGAACAGAACCGCCCAGCCGTCTCCAATCCAGTCGTGGAATTGTATTGTGCCTTGGGTGGTTTCCGCAGTGAAATTAGGCGCTTCGTCGCCAATGTGTAAGCCCATAAGTCGTCTCCTCTTTGCAGGGAATAGGCCGCTGATCGCGGGTCTACGGAAGCGCCGGGACGCACTTCCGCTTAGGGCCTTCCCGCAAGTAGGATAACGGTTTCATCTGAGCCGCGCACCCCTCCAGGCATCCGTTACACTGTGCGGGGCACATGAGCTTCCGCGCCATCCTCCCAGCAGTCCTGTTCGCCATCGGGTGCGCGGCGCCTCCGCCCGACAGCGGCCTCGACCTGCCGCGCGTCGAGGTCATCGACCTGACCCGCGCCTTCGACGCCGAAACCATCTACTGGCCCACCGAAAGGCCCTTCCGCCACTAGCGCACGGCCTGGGGCGTCAACGAGAAGGGCTACTTCTACAGCTCCTACAGCTACGCCGCCGCCGAGCATCTGGAAACCCACGCCGACGCCCCCATCCACTTCGCCGAAGGACGCCGGACCCTGGACGCCGTCCCGATCCGCCAATGGATCGGCGAAGGCGTCGTGCTCAATGTAACCGCCGCCTGTGGGGCCGACCCGGACTACTTGCTCAGCCCCGCCGACATCGAGGCGCACGAGACCGCCCACGGCGCGATCCCGGTCGGCTCCATCGTCCTCGTCCGCA
>CAYOPA010000567.1:0-3209 GCA_964405625.1 uncultured Bryobacterales bacterium | reverse complement strand
ACGTCGCCTTCCGAGCCCTGGCGGCGGGCAATCGACCGAATTTCCGCACCATCTCGGACTTTCGCAAGATCCATCTCCAGGCGCTGGAAGGGCTGTTCGAGCAGGTGTTGCGGCTGGCGCTGGAAAGCGGCGCGCTGAAGCTGGGACGCGTCGCGCTGGACGGCACGAAGGTGAAGGCCAACGCCGGCAAACACAGGGCGATGAGCGCGAAGCGGATCCGCGAGGCCAAAAAAGCGCTGACGGAGCGGGCGCGAGAGAGGGCGGCGGAGGCCGGCGAGCCGGACGAGCAAGCCCGCAAGGCCAAGCCGCGGGGCAAGGATCAGTACAACTTCACGGACCCGGAATCGCGGATTATGAAGGCGGGCGGGGGTTTCGAGCAGGCCTACAATGCGCAAGCGGCGGTGGAGCCGGCGGGTCAGTTGATCGTGGGGCAGACGTTGACGAACGAGACGAACGACAAGCGGCAGTTGCAGCCGCTGGTGGAAGCGGTCGAGGAGCAGGCGGGCCGGCGACCGACGCAGGTGTTGGCCGACAGCGGTTATTGTTCGGAGCAGAACCTGGAGTATTTGGCGTCGGAGCAGGAGCCGGAGAAAGCAATCCGGGCGTGGGTGGCGGTGGAGGAGGCGAAGCGCAACGCCGAGCCCGTGGCGGCGTCGCGAGAGCGGCCGCCGGCGGGGCTGACGCGGGTGGACCGGATGCGGCGGAAGCTGCGGACGAAAGCGGGCAAGAAGGTTTACGCGCGGCGCAAGGCGATCGTGGAGCCGGTGTTCGGACAGATTAGACAGGCGCGCGGGATCAGACAGTTTCTAATGCGAGGATTGGAGAAGGCGCGGGGCGAGTGGGGGCTGATTTGCGCGACGCACAACATCTCGAAGCTGCACCGGATGGTAACGGCCTGAGGCGGGGCGAAAAGGCCTCGATTTTGCTCGAAACGGCGCCCGCGCGCGGGCGCTTGCCAGCGGATTTGCCGCCCGGGCGGCCGATCACAACCGATTCAGGTTCGGGCCCTGGCCTAGGCGCCAGGTCCGACCGAATCGGCCAATTGATATTCGGACGGACTCCTAGAGCGGCGCACAAGCGCGACAACGAGCCGCCCGGCTTTAGCCTGCGGGTGATGATGGAATTGGAAACAACCCGCCAGGTAAACCTGGGCGGCTCACAAAGCAACGCGACGACGCTGAATCCCCCAGCGCGAATGTGTTAGAATGACAACACATCGTGGCGTCTCTGCGCCATGTGATCCGAATCCGAATCGTCAGGAGGTTTGATTGGCCAGACCCAGTGTTAGTTACCAAAAACGTCGGAAAGAAATAGCGCGGCTGGAAAAGCGGCGTGAGAAGGAAGCCAAGCGCGAAGAGCGCAAGATGGATAAGGGCCAGGGCGAAGCCGGCGGTCCTCCGATCGAGATCGTCGATCCCGCTGATTTAGGCCTGCCCGAGCTGGAAGATATCCGCTCGGAAGAAAATCGGCTCCCTGAGAGCCTTCGCAAACAGTTTGACCCATCGCTCGAGGCCTGATCCGAGCTGGACTCAGGTTAGTTGGAATGCGGACCCGACCGGCGACACAGCCCTCGGGTCCGTTTTCATTTTTTCAGGACCGACTCCTCGGCCGCTCCTTCTAGAACCACTTCGCCTTGTCCACCACGTTCCGCAGCGGCTCGCCGCTGACGAAGCGTCGCACGTTGTCGAGCACCACATCGAGATGACGTTCGGCGATGCGCGGCGAGAACCCCGCGACGTGCGGCGTGAGGATGACGTTGTCCATGCGCCACAGCGGATGTCCGTCCGGCAGCGGTTCCGTCTCAAAAACGTCGAGCGCGACCCCGGCGATCGATTTCTCCTCCAGCGCCGTCACCAGATCGTCGAGCGGCAGGATCACGCCGCGGCCGATGTTGATCAGCACGCCCTCGGGCTTCATCTTGCGCAGCTTGTCGAGCTTGAACAGGCCTTCGGTTTCGGGCGTATGCGGCGCGGCGATCACGAAAAAGTCGGCCGTTCCCAGCAACTCGTCGAGCCTTTCAGGCGGCCAGATGGCTTCCACGCCCTCCTGCGCATCGGTCTTGAGCGGATCCATGCCGATCACGCGCATCCCGAACGCCGCGCCGCGACGGCCGATCTCCTCGCCGATATAGCCGAAGCCGAAAACACCCAGAGTCAGGTCCGCCAGACACCGGTGGGCGCGATCGATGGAGCCGATCTGTCCGGGCCCCGTCGCGAAACTGGGCCGGCCGCCCTCGCCGCCGACGGGGGCCCAGCGGGCCTCGTGCTGGCGGCGGATGTAGGTGAGCAGGTGGCGGCTGAAGCAGAGCATGTAGCCGAAAACCTGGTCGGCGATCACGTCCGAAAACAGCCCGCGCATGTTGGTCAATTGGCAGGGGTGCTCGACCAGGGCGGGGAAGACGTAGTGCTCCAGGCTGGCCGTGGGCGATTGCACCCAGCGCAACTGTTTGGCCACGCCGAGCAGGCGGGGAGTGAGCTTGCCGAAGAACGCGTCGGCGTTGGCGATCTGCTCGGCGGCGAGGTCCTCTTCGGCGCAGTTGACGACCTGCATGGAGCCGGCGGCGTCCTGGATTCTCGCCAGGCGGGCGGCGTCGACGTCCGGAAAGATGATGAGTTTCATGGCGGAACCCGCGATGGTAGCAGAACAACCCGCCAACAAGCCCCCCGGCTTCAGCCAACGGGTGCGCTACAATCCGCCTGATGAATCGCCGCTCCTTGCTCAAGGCGCTCCCCGCCGGACTCGCCGCCGCCGCCCTCTCCAACCCCCGGCCAGCCCGCGCCGCGCTGCCCAAAATGAAGATCACCGGCGTGAAGTACTACCACGTCGGCGGCGACACGCGTCCCATCTTCAACCAGTCCAGCGAGATCGTCGTCGTCGAAACCGACCAGGGCATTACGGGCATCGGCGAGGGCGGCCATCGCGACTCGATCGAACAGCTCGCCGGCCTCATCATCGGCGAAGACCCCTCCCGCATCGAGCATCTGTGGCAGCTCATGTACCGGCACTACTTCTACCCGCCGGGCCGCGAAAAAGTCCACGCGCTGGGCGCCATCGACTTGGCGCTGTGGGACATCAAGGGCAAGGCTCTGGGCGTGCCCGTCCATGAGCTGCTCGGCGGCCTGACGCGCGATTTCGTGGAGTGCTACGCCACCGGGTTCCCCGACCAGGGCACGCTGACTGAATCGGCGCGGGCGTGCATGGAATTCGGC
>CAYOPA010000566.1:0-3215 GCA_964405625.1 uncultured Bryobacterales bacterium | reverse complement strand
CCGCCTCTACGATACGATCGGGAGGATGACCCGTCGTACGCTGCTCTCCCTGCCGGCCGGCGCGGCCTTGGCGGCCGTATCCGCCTCCGCCCAGAAACCGCCCACCTCCATGGCGGCCTTTGTCCGTCGCAATGACGAAGCGGTGGAGAGCTACCTCGAACGGCAAAACACCGACCCCAACAGCCGTTGGCGGGGCTCCCTGCCGGACTCCACCGGTCTGCATCAGCCAGGCTCGGCCAGCGGCGTGCTCGCCCGCGGCGTCGCCGCCTACGTGCACCCGGAATCGAAATACCACCGGAGCAAGGCGCTACGGCAACGCCTGGAGCTGGCCATCGAGCACATGGAGCGCGTTCAGACGCCGGACGGCAACTTCGACCTGCTCATCACCAACTTCAACTCGCCGCCCGACACCGCCTTTATCACGCGCAACCTCGCCGCCGCCGCTTGGTTGGGTCGCCGGCACGGCGCCGCTGAAATTTTCGAACGGATGACGCCGCTGCTCAAGCGCTGCGGCGAGGGGCTGGTCAACGGCGGCGTCCATACGCCGAACCACCGCTGGGTGATGTGCGCCGCGCTGGCGCAACTCCACGACCTGTTCCCCAACGAAGCGGCCTACAAGGCGCGCATCGACGAATGGCTGATGGAGACGATCGACATCGACGCCGACGGCCAGTACAGCGAGCAGTCGACGACCGTTTACAACGCCATCGTCAACGACTGTCTGGTCACGATCGCCAAGAAGCTCCAGCGGCCCGAGCTGCTCGAACCGGTGCGGCGCAACCTGGACGCCATGATGTATCTGCTGCACGACAACTATGAGGTCGTCACGGAGATCTCCCACCGGCAGGATCGCGGCGAGGTCGGCCACATGGGCCCTTACTGGTTCTGCCTGCGCGCCATGGCGCGGGAAGACAACAACGGCAAGCTCGAAACCCTGGTGCGCCACATCGAGCCGGACTACTCGGCTTTGGGCTTGCTGCTGGAGTATCCCGAATTGCAGCAGGAGGGGCCGACGCCGGAGCCTGTTCCCGACGACTACGTGAAAAGCTTCCCGCATTCACGGCTGGCGCACGTCCGGCGCGGCAAGACCAGCGCCATGGTGATATTGGAAGACAACAGCCGCTTTTTCGCCGTGCGTCGGGGCGGGGCGGTGGTGGAGGGTCTGCGCTTCGCATCGGCCTTCTTTGGCAAAGGCCAGTTCCGGCCCCAGCGCGGCGTGATGCGAGACGGCGCTTCCTTCTTGGAGCAGGACCTGGAAGCGGCCTACTATCAACCCTTCGGCGACGGGCGTACGCAGCCGTGGGGCGTCGGACCTTGGTACGAGCTGCGTCCGCGGCGCGAAGCCACCGAGATCAACCGCATCCAGTACCGCGCCGAGGTGCGTGAAAAGCCCAACGGCTTTGACGTGCGCATGGTCGCCGAAGGCGTCGACTGGATCCCCTACGCCATCGAGGTCAACCTGCGGCCGGGCGGCAAGCTCAGCGGCGTGGCGGAAGCGCCGGGCCAGGACGCCTTCCTGCTCAAGGACGGCTACGCAACCTACACGCTGGGCGGCGACACCCTGCGCTTCGGCCCCGGCGCGGCCGAGACCGAGTACGTCCAGGTGCGCGGCGCCGAGCCGAAGCTGCCGGGCCCAAGCGTTTATCTGACGGGCTATACGCCGCTGGACCGCGTCTTGGAGTTCCGCTGGTAGAAGCCAATGTTTGACCGCTTCACGCTCCCGGCTAGTCGCGTGGTCCTCCTTGCGCGTTTCGCCGTCACCAGGGTCGGCGGCAGGGCGATTGACTCCGACTTCCTGCTGTTGGGGTTGGCTGAGGAAGCGCCGGAGCTTTTCGAGGAGCTGGGGACGCCCGGCTTGGCGGAGGCCATCGCCGCCGATCGCGAGTCCGAGCAGAAACCGGCCCAAGACGCCGATGTGCCACTGGCGAACGACGGCCTGGCGGCGCTCGAAGCAGCAGTCAAGGAATCGCGCCGGCTGGGGGCAAAGCAGGTCGGGCTGGCCCATCTGCTGCTGGGATTGTTGGCCGACCGCGGGGCTCCGGCGGGCAAGCGCCTCAGCGGCCTGGGGATCGTCGCCGAGCAGATCCGCTCCCTGGCTCGAGAAAAGCACATTGCGGCCCTCGACGAACGCTCCGAACGTCACCGGTAGTGCGGTAGACTGGCGTGCGCGCCATGAAAAAAGCAGTACTGATTGTCGCCGCGGCTTTGGGAATCACCGTCGCTCTCGCAGCCGCCTTCGTCGCCCTCCACGAACCCGCTCAACGTGAGCTGACGGACCTTCGCATCGAATCCACGCCTGAACGCGTGGAACGTGGCCGCTACCTGGCCCACCACGTCAGCGGCTGCATGCACTGCCACACCGCGCACGACGACTCCAAACGCAGCCATCCGCGCACCGGCCCCGACGGCGCCGGCGGCGCTTGCATGGGCAAGGAATTCGGCCTGCCCGGCGAGCTTTGCATTCCCAATATCACGCCCGACCAGGAGACCGGCATCGGCGCTTGGACCGACGACGAGATTCTGCGAGCGATCCGAGAATGGATCTCGCGCGACGGCCGGGCGCTTTCCCCGATGATGCCGTACGGCGTTTGTCGCGAAATGTCCGATGAGGACGCCCACTCGATCGTGGCCTATCTGCGCTCGATGGAGCCCGTCCGCAATCCGCGTCCGCATCCGACGAAGATCGATTTCCCTGTCAGCTTCTTCATCGAGCTTGAGCCGAAGCCGGTTAGCGCGCCGGTGGCTGCGCCGAGCCGCGGCGATGAGCTCGCCTGGGGCAAGTACATGGCGACGATATCCGGCTGTCGCGAGTGCCATCTGGACGGCAAGGGCGGGGAAGAGTTCCCGACCAGCGCCGGCGTGGTGCGCACGGCCAACATCACCACCCACGAGACAGGCGTGCTACCCCCGACGGCTGACGCCTTCGTGCGGTTGTTCTACTCCTACCAGGACGGCAGCCTGCCGGACGGCGTCTCCGAGAACGACTACACGGTGATGGGTTGGCACGACTACGCCCGCATGGACGAGTCAGACCTGCGGGCGATCCACGCCTACTTTCTGACCGTGCCGCCGGCCGACAACCAAGTCCAGACGTACGTGCAAGCCGGCAAGTAGCAAAAAATAAAGGGATCTCGAGTTTCTACATTTCACTCAGGTCCGCGGCGGACAGGTGGCGCAGGCGCCCACGCCTGCCGCCTCGACCCCCAGGTCGAGGC
>CAYOPA010000565.1:0-3233 GCA_964405625.1 uncultured Bryobacterales bacterium | reverse complement strand
TCGGCGATCGAAACCCCCTGCTCCAGCCGCCGCACGGCCGCCAGCTTAAACTCCTCGGTGAACTGCCTGCGTGAAAGGCCCATGACTCGATCCTCCGTTCAGTGGATTATGAGTCTTAACCGGTTGTCTCAAAATTGGGGGCAAGTGCACTACAAGAGTAGGCGTGTTTACGAAGACCCCGCGCTCGCCCTAAAGCCGCGTCTCGGCGTGCGTCGCCGTCTCGTACAGGGCGTGATAACCCGCCGCGGCGCGCTCGCCGGAGAATCCCGCCGCCTTATCAAAAAGATTCCCCAGCAGCCGAGCGTACGCCCGCCGGTCGGCCCGCCACAGCCGCGCGGCGTCCTGCAGGCGGTCAAACAAGGCCTCGGCCATCATGGCGTACAGCGGAATCCCCGTACGCTCCTCGGGACCGGCGGCCTGGATGATCGACGGCCACGACGCCCCCAGCGGCAGCTTCTCCCTGAACAGGAACCCCGTCGCCTGCTGCGGGCCGGATTGATAGTCGGCCACCTGCCCGGTCAGCCCGCCCGTCGCCCGCGCCACCACCGGCGTTCCGGCCAGATAGGCCTCGGTGGCGGCCCCGAACGGCTCATACAGCGACGGCATCACGGCGTAGGTCGCCCCCGCCATCGCCTCCAGGTAGCCGCGCTCCATGCGAAACGGGAAAACCGCCACGTCGCCGCGCCGCTTTTCCGCCAGACCCCGGATGAATTTCTCCGGCGCCACTGCGAAGTCGCGGTGGCGTCCGCCGCCGTCCACCAGCAGCAGGAAGCCGTCGGACTGGTTGCCGCCCAGCCCGTGCAGCACGGCCGCGTTCTCGGAGCCGAAGCTCGCGAATGGGATCGCCGAGGCCGGAAAGTTGCGGGTCCAGCCGTCGACGCCGGTCTCAAAGTCGGAAAAGTCCGGTCCGCCGGGGCCGCTGGGCGGCGGCAGCGCGCCGCCGTTGAAGCGGAAATTGTCCAAGTCGTTGACTTCAGGCCCCGGCGCGTGGTCCATGGAGACCTCGATGCGCTGGACATTCTGCAGCACGGTCTGGAACGGCGCCACGCCCTCCACGCGGCGCCAGGAGCCGCTGCTGAGCGGCGCGTGCACGCGCGTCCACTTGCCGGGCTCGGGAATCCCGGCCAAAAACCGGTACGCCGTCCCGGCGCCGATCAGCCGCACCTCGATAGGGAAGGTCGGGTCGGCGCCCTCGAAGTAGCGCAGCTCGAATTCAAAGTAGGGATCGCTGAAGCCGGCCAGGTTGCCCAGAAACTTGGGCGGGGCGACCACATAGTCCCGCGCCGGACCGTCGGAGTCGGTGAGGCGCAGAAAGCCCTCGGGATCGACGGCGATGGCGGAGCTCGAGTCGCCTGTGCTCGAACCTTCAATCGACGAGGGCGGGAAGTTGCGCCGCCAGCCCTCGTCGTTCCCGTTGTCGAATGTGGAGATGACGCGTGTCGTTTCGGCGCCGCCGCGAGTCACGCCGGCCCGCACCGTCAGCCGAACCTCGACCTCCAGCGACCGCACCACCCAGGCCACGAAGTAGAGGCCGTTCTGCAGCGGCGGCGCCGTGCTCGGGTTGATGAAGACGTGCTCGTCGGGTCCGGCCGGCGACTCGGAGCGAAAATCGGCCAGAACCTCGCCGTTGCCAGCCATCTCCACGGGGCGGCCGAAGCGCACGTAGAGGTCCACGTCCTGCTCGGGGCCTTCGGTCAGTGAGGTGAGGATCGCCCACTGCGTGCCCGCCGGAACCTGGACGGTCAGGTTGCCCAGCAGCGTCGGCCGCGAGACGGGATCAATGCGGAATTCCCGAGAAACCCCCGGAAACAGCTCCTGAGCCGTGACGGGCAGGCCGCAGAGCAGCAGGACGAGTAGGGAGCGCATGGCGAACATGGGATGCAAGCTCGGCGCCAATGTTGTTTATTGTGCCCCACCGGCCCGACTGACAGGAATGTCCGTCGCCACCGAACGCGGTTCCAGGTGGGGGCGGACATTCCTGTCCGCCTTGCGCCCCTACGCGGCGCTCTGCTCCAGCATCTGCCGCAGCACGTACTGCAAAATCCCGCCGTGCTGATAATAGAGCACTTCCTGCGGCGTATCGATGCGGACCTTGGCGTCAAACTCGATCGCCTTTCCGTCACCCTCGGGCTTAGCCGTGACGTGCACGCTCTTCGCCTCGCCGCCTTGAATTCCGGAGATCGAGAAGCTCTCGGTCCCGGTCAGCCCCAGCGACTGGGCCGACTCGCCCGCCGGAAACTCCAGCGGCACAACGCCCATGCCAATCAGGTTGGAGCGATGGATGCGCTCGTAGCTCTCGGCGATCACGGCCTTCACGCCGAGCAGCACCGTGCCCTTGGCCGCCCAATCGCGCGACGAGCCCGAGCCGTACTCCTTGCCTGTCAAGATCACCAGCGGCACGCCTTCGGCTTGGTACTTCATGGCGGCGTCGTAGATCGACATCTGCTCGCCCGAAGGCTGATAGCGCGTCCAACCGCCCTCGGTGCCCGGCGCGAGCTGGTTACGCAAGCGCACATTGGCGAACGTGCCGCGCATCATTACTTCGTGATTGCCGCGACGCGAACCGTAAGAATTGAAGTCGGCCCGCTCAACGCCCTGCTCCTGGAGCCACTTGCCCGCCGGGCTGTCGGCCTTGATGGCGCCGGCCGGTGAGATGTGATCGGTCGTCACGCTGTCGCCCAGCACGGCCAGCGCGCGGGCGCCGTCGATATCGCCAACCGGTTCCGGCTCGCGGCCCATGTCCTCGAAGAACGGCGGCCGCTTGACGTAGGTGGACTTGCCGTTCCACTCAAACAGCTCCGACTCAACGGCGTCAAGCTGCGCCCACTTGTCCTCGCCCCGAAAAACGTTGGCGTAGATCTGCCGGAACATCTCCGAGCTGACCGTGTCATGCACGGCCTTCTGGACCTCCGCCTGGGTCGGCCAGATCTCCCGCAGGTAGACCGGCTTGCCTTCCAGGTCGGTCCCCAGCGGCTCGTTGACGATGTCCATGTCCATCCGTCCGGCCAGCGCGTAGGCCACCACCAGCGGCGGCGAAGCCAGATAGTTCATGCGCACTTCCGGATGCACCCGGCCCTCGAAGTTGCGGTTGCCCGACAGCACCGAGCAGACCGCCAGATCGCCCACGCGGATCGCCGCCGACACCTCTTCGGGCAGCGGACCGGAGTTGCCGATACAGGTGGTGCAGCCGTAGCCGACCAGGTTAAACCCGATCATGTCGAGGTACTCGTTCA